>CAYOIB010000041.1:0-24495 GCA_964403935.1 uncultured Puniceicoccaceae bacterium
GTGAGGCCGATCCGTCCCGACTGGCCGTCGATATCCGTGGCCGACAGATACCGATACAAGTGACCAAGCCGCCCATGCACAAGAACGTTGCCCCATGAAGAGCGCGCTTTTCAGAGTCCATCGTTGATCACCGCGTAAAACCTGTTTCTCTCCCACATTTATGAGCAAGAAGGTAATCATAATTGGGGCTGGTGGAGTCGGTGGGGTGGTGGCGCACAAGTGTGCCCAATTACCCGAGGTGTTTGGAGATATTCTCCTCGCCAGTCGTACGGAATCAAAGTGCAAGGCGATTGCTGCCCAGATCAAACGCCCCATCCGCACGGCCCAGGTCGATGCCGATAATGTTCCTGAAACCGTCGAGCTCCTTCGACGCGAACAGCCGGACATCCTCATTAACGTGGCCCTGCCCTATCAGGACCTCACCCTGATGGATGCGTGCCTCGAAGCAGGCGTAGACTACCTCGACACGGCGAACTACGAACCACTTGACACCGCGAAGTTTGAATACAAGTGGCAGTGGGCTTACCACGATCGTTTCAAGGAAGCGGGCCGCATGGCCCTGCTGGGCAGTGGCTTTGATCCCGGCGTCACCAATGTCTTCACCGCCTACGCAGCCAAGCACCACTTTGATGAGATTCATGAGCTCGACATCATCGACTGCAATGCCGGCGATCATGGGTACCCCTTTGCCACTAACTTCAATCCCGAGATCAATATCCGTGAAATAACCGCACGCGGCCGCTTTTTTGAGAAGGGCGAATGGAAGTCCACCGACCCCCTTTCCGTCTCCCAGAACTTCGACTTTCCTGCGGGTATCGGCCCCAAAAAGATCTACCTTCTCTACCATGAAGAGCTGGAGTCGCTGGTGAAATTCTTCCCCACGCTCCGGCGCGCCCGCTTCTGGATGACCTTCTCGGACAATTACCTGAAGCACCTGGAAGTTCTCCAGAACGTCGGCATGACCCGGATCGACCCTGTTAACTTTGAGGGGCAGGAAATCGTTCCGATCCAGTTCCTCAAAACCTTGCTCCCCGATCCTGCCAGCCTCGGCCCGCGCACAAAGGGGAAAACCTGCATTGGCTGCCTCATTAAAGGGATCAAGGACGGTCAGGAGCGGACTTACTACGTTTACAACATCTCCGATCACCAGGCCTGCTACCAGGAAGTTCAATCGCAGGCCATCTCCTACACCACGGGTGTTCCTGCCATGATTGGAGCAAAGATGATGCTGACCCGGAAATGGCATGAGCACGGTGTCTTCAACATGGAGCAGTTCGACCCGGATCCGTTCATGGAAGCCCTCAACAAGCACGGCCTTCCCTGGGAGGAGAAATTCCTTTGACAACGCCCGCCGAACGCCTGGCAGGACTGCCTGATGCTGTCGCCGCCGCCGTCCCCAGCCCCTCTTACGTGGTCGACGAGGCACGGCTGCGAAACAACCTCAAAACGCTGGCTTCCGTCCGCGAGCGGACAGGAGCCCATATCCTCCTCGCCCTGAAAGGTTTTGCGATGTTTCGCACCGCTCCCTTGATCCGGGAATACCTTCAAGGCACATGTGCGAGCGGTGTCGATGAGGCGCGACTCGGACGCGAACGCTTCGGGGGCAGCGTCCACACCTTTTCGCCAGGGTACAAGGAGAGTGAGGTCCACGAACTCCTCGGGCTGACGGATCACCTCGTCTTCAACTCGTTCGCTCAATGGAAGAAATTCCGCCCGTTGGTCGAGCAAAGCCACCGCCCCATCCAATGCGGACTTCGTATAAATCCCGAGCATTCCGAAGGGGCCACCCCGATCTACGATCCTTGCGCACCCAAAAGTCGCCTCGGTATTCCGCGAGCGGCCTTTGAAGGTGAATCGATCGATGGCCTAACGGGGCTTCATTTTCATACTCTCTGCGAACAAAACAGCGACGCCCTTGATCGCACCCTGGCTGTGGTAGAAGAGAAATGGGCTGACTGGCTTCCACAGATGAAGTGGCTGAACATGGGTGGCGGCCATCACATCACCCGGTCGGATTACGATATCGATCGGCTCTGTGCCTGCATCGATCGCGTGCGCGCCCGCTTTGGGCTCGAGGTCTACCTTGAACCCGGCGAAGCCGTTGCCCTGAATACCGGTTTTTTCGTCTGCGAAGTTGTCGAGCTCGTGCACAATGAGATGGACATCGCGATCCTGGATACCTCCGCCACGGCGCACATGCCTGATGTTCTGGAAATGCCCTACCGCCCGGGGATTATCGGTGGGGGTCCCGCAGGGGAGAAAGCGCACACCTACCGCCTGGCCGGACAGACCTGCCTCGCCGGCGATGTCATCGGAGATTGGAGTTTCGACCAGCCTCTCCGTCCGGGGGATCGCTTGGTTTTCACCGACATGGCTCACTACACCATGGTCAAGAATACCACGTTCAATGGCATCCGCCTCCCTTCAATCGTCCTCCTCCGTGAAGACACCGGTGAACCCGAAGTGGTGCGGTCCTTCGGCTTCGAGGATTATGCCAGCCGCTTATCCTAGCCCTCAGGGGCTTCCATTTTGCCCGACATTCGGGCCCGGAAGGCACCTGCAAAGCCCCCCTCCTTTATTGCCCGGCGCAACGCGGGGCGATTGCATTCAGCTCAGATCCGACTGACAGTTTGCTACATGCCCAACCGTCTCGCCAACGAAAAGAGCCTCTATCTTCGCCAACACGCTGACAACCCCGTCGATTGGTACCCTTGGGGTGAAGCCGCCTTTGCCAAAGCCCGCGAAGAAGACAAACCCTTGCTGGTCTCCATCGGGTACAGCAGCTGCCACTGGTGCCACGTCATGGCCCGGGAATGCTTCGAGGATGCGTACATTGCATCCCTCATGAACGAACACTTCGTTTGCGTGAAGGTGGACCGGGAGGAACGTCCGGATGTCGACCAGATCTACATGGAGAGCGTTCAGATGCTCCATGGCCAAGGCGGTTGGCCGCTCAACGTCTTCTGCCTGGCGGACGGGCGGCCGTTTGCCGGTGGCACGTATTTCCCGCCAGACGACCGCCGCGGGGGGATTATTCCATGGCCCCAGCTTCTCATGCGTGTGGCTGATTTCCATCGCCGCCAACGGGAAGATCTCGAAGAGAATGCCAAAGCGATCCTTGGAAACCTCGAAGCTGGAAACCATCCCCTCCAGGCCAACGGCGATCCCCTGACCAACGAGGCTCTCCTTTCCGCCGCCCGGCGCGTGGTCGAGGCCCATGACGACGTGTTCGGTGGCTTCGGCGATGCTCCCAAATTTCCCCCGGCTTCCACCCTCGAGTTTCTCCTCGCAGTCCGCTCCAGCCGAGCCATCGATGCCGGCTCCCGTGAACTCGCCCTTGGTCTGGACCGTGCCATCAACACCACCCTCACCGCCATGGCCCACGGCGGGATCTACGATCAGATCGGCGGAGGTTTTGCTCGCTACAGCGTCGACCGGCACTGGGTGATCCCCCATTTCGAGAAAATGCTTTACGATAATGGGCTTCTGATATCCGCTTACACAAAAGCCTATACCCGCTACCCGAAACCCCTCTATCAGGCGGTCGTCAGCGAGACCATCGAGTGGTTGCAGCGGGAAATGAAAACAGCGGATGGGACCTTCATGAGCGCGATCGATGCGGATTCCGAGGCCGGCGAGGGCTCTTTTTACACCTGGACCCCGAGAGAAATCGACGACGTCCTCGGCAAAGAAACAGGCGCGACTTTCCGGGCCGCCTATGAGATTTCCGCGGAAGGCAATTTTGAGAATGGCCGCAGCCAGCCCGTTCTCGTCGCGCCGGATTTTGATCATAGGGCCGGGTTACAAGAAGCCCGGGCAAAGCTTTTGGCGGCCCGGAGCCAGCGCCCCCGGCCGGAGACGGATTCCAAGGTAATCACGGCTTGGAACGCACTCGTCATTCGCGGTCTTGCCGAAGCGGCCTTTGTTTTTGATCGACCCGATTGGTTCGGGGATGCGGTTCGCGCCGCCCAATGGATCTGCGACCACATGCTTGATGACACCGGCTCGCTCGCCCGGGTGGCCTACGAGGGTACACCCTCCGGCCATGCTTGTCTGGACGACTACACCGCCCTCGCGGAAGCTTTCCTCGCGATCGCCGCCAAGGCCGAGGTCTTTGCTCCCGGGACTTCAGCGACGTGGTACACGGCAGCGGAAAACCTGACCCATGCCACCATTGAGCGCTTCCGCGACCCCAAGGTCATGGGCTTCTTCTATACTGAAGCGGGACGCTCCGATCTGGTCCACCGGAAGAAAGACTGGACGGATAACGCGACCCCCTCCGGAAACAGCAGCCTCGTCCATCTCTTCGCCGCCCTCGACGTGCTTACCGGGCGGTCTCAATACGCCAATGAGCTCCAGCGCCTGCGCCCTGCCTACACCGGCCTTGCCGAGCGCGCACCCACCGCCGCAAGTCACGCACTGGCGGGTTTCACCCATGACGCCATCGGTGTGGCGGTGATCCAATTGGGCCGAGGGGCCGACGCCCGCAGCCTCACCCGAGCACTTGCCGCACGCCCTTGGCGGCCGGTCTACCTTTTGCCGTCCTCATCCTCGTCCGACGACCTCACCGGCTACCAACTGTGCGTGGGCACCCAATGCCTGCCGCCTTCGGAAGACGCCGAGGCCATCGCCGCTCTTCTTTGATTCTCATCTTCCATTCATGGCTATTCGCTTGCATGACTCCATCTTGGGCGGCGCAATCTACAACGCCTCCCGGAATTCCGTCCATGGCCACCTGTTTATCCGGGGTATCCAGGAATCCCTCACGTTGGAGCTGACGGGGGCTCCCTGCGCCGATCTGGCGGGACGGTCCTTCGAGTTCACCATGCCCGAAGATGAGCGGGATGTCCCCGAAGCGGAGATGGAATCGATCCGCGCCATGCAGCCTCGACAAATCGGGCCCACGGGCGATATCACAGCGGCCCGTAAAGTGAAAACCTTTGCCTGTTCCCCCGAGGAATACTACCGCTTGAGCAAGGCAGGAAATCCGCCTGAAGTGACGTGGCAATACTGTCTCTATATCGAGTGGTTCGGGCAAAATGGGCGCGTGGTCGTGGAGTTGCCCGGTGCCCGCATTCGCCTGATCGATCTCGAAGCGGAATCGCCAGCGGACGCGATTGACGACCCCGACGAACCCTCGGATGGTGAAATCGTCTTGTCTCAGGATGTTGACGAACTTGAGGAAGAGGCGGCTTCGGAGGATCCTTTCAATCTCTTTGATGCAGACCTCGAATACGATCTCGAACTCAGCGCCGAGGAACTGGACGCGGCGGTTTCAGAATCGAAAGGCAGGGGAAGCGACGTCCTGCGCGAACTGGAATTAATGGACACGCAGATCGAATACGGCGACACGCTGTCTTTACGCGAACTCCTCGAAGGCACCCTCCCCCTGCCCGACCCGGCCAACCTCGATGAGACACAGGGGGCGGAAGTCTTGAAAACGATCCTCGCCCGGATCGCTCCCTTTGGCATCGCCTACCATGTCTGCGAACACTGTACGCTGCTGGATGCCTACGCCATCTTCATGCACCACCTGATTGATGACGAGTGCATTCTCCCCGGCATGTTCGGATCGAGCTGGGTCCAGCATTTCGCAACTTCCGATTTCTGCGAAACCTGCGTGCAGGAGTTGGAAACAGAAATGGGGGACGAGGACCTTTTCGACGAGGATGGGCTCCCTGACCCGGAAGATGATAAGCCGTTCTGACAGCTGATCACCTTACTCGCGCTTGAGCGTGGTCTCGAATGAGACTTCAGGCAGACTTTGTTTTTGATTTCGAGCTCTCAAACGCAATCCCTGCAAACGGATAAAGCCCGTGGCGTCATCCGGGTTGTAGTCACTGACAACCCCTTCCATGGACGCCACATTTTCGTCATAGAGCGAGAGGGGTGACTTCCGGCCGACCGTAATGACGTTGCCCCGATAGAGCTTGAGGCGAACAGTTCCGGTGACTGCGTCCTGACTCTTGTCAAAAAATGCCTGAAGGGCTTCGCGTTCCGGAGCATACCAAAAGCCATTGTAGACCAGTTCGGCATACTTCGGGATAAGTCCGTCACGAAGGTGCTCAAGATCACGGTCCAGCGTAAGCGATTCAACCTGCTTCCGCCCGTGGAGAAGGATGGTGCCCCCCGGGGTCTCATAGACACCACGGCTTTTCATCCCGACAAAGCGGTTCTCCACCAAATCCACCCGCCCGATGCCGTGCTTGCCTGCAATCCTGTTGAGCCGGCGGATGACCTCTGCCGGCTGGAGCCGCTCACCATTGATGGCCACACAGTTCCCCTGCTCGAATTCGAGCTCAATGTATTCGGGCGTGTCCGGTGCCTCCGCCGGGTCCACCGTCAGCTTGAACATGTCGCGATTCTCCGGCGTGGTTGGATCAAACCAGGGATCCTCCAAAATGCCGGCCTCATAAGAAATGTGAAGGAGGTTGCGATCCATCGAATAGGGTTTCTTGGCGGAAGCTTCGATCGGGATATTCTCACTCTGACAATAGGCGATCATTTCTTTCCGGCCTGGAAAAGTCTTGCGAAAGACATCCATCCGCCAGGGCGAAATCACTTTGAGATGGGGGGCCAAAGCGGCGTAGGTCAGCTCGAAACGCACCTGGTCGTTGCCCTTCCCCGTCGAGCCGTGCGCCACGGCGTCCGCCCCTTCTGCCCGCGCCACGGCAAGCTGCGCTTTGGCAATCAACGGCCGTGCAATCGAGGTGCCGAGGTAATACTGGCCTTCGTAGACCGCGTTGGCCCGCATCATGGGATAGATAAAATCCTGCGCGAACTCGTCCACCAGATCCACCGTGTAGTGAGCCGAGGCTCCGGTGGCTTTTGCCTTCTCCGCCAAGCCGTCGAGCTCCTCTTCCTGGCCCACATCGGCCGCAAAGGTAATGATCTCAGCGTTGTAATGGTTTTTGAGCCAGCTGACGAGAACGGAGGTGTCGAGCCCACCGGAATATGCGAGAACGATTTTCATATCCTTTGGAAATTGGGCTGGATTCGGGCAAACCCGCAAGCACACAGTTACTTTGCCGAACAAATCTGCCCGGCCTCCTTGCCACGATCCGAAAAACCGATGCTTGACCCAGCGCGCGTCCGACCAAGCGTACACCCATGGCTGGAATCGCCGATGATTTCGTTGAGGAGCTGAAAGCCCGCGTGAACATCGTGGAGCTAGCCGGGCGCTACACAAAATTGCAGCGCCGCGGTCGCAACTGGGTCGGGCTCAGCCCGTTCACGGACGAAAAAACCCCTTCGTTTAATGTCCTCGAAGAGAAGGGTATCTTCAAATGCTTCTCCAGCGGCAAGGCGGGCGACCTCATCACGCTGGTGCGCGAGTTGGAGCGCCTCGAGTTTGTCGAGGCCATCGAATTCATTGCCAACGCCTTCAACCTTCCGATCCGATACACCCACGGAACAGAGCCGACCGTCCAGCGAAGCCTCCGCCGTGAAATCGAAGAGATTCAGGATTATGCAGCTGACTTCTACCATCGGACTCTCATGGGAGACGGTGAAGAGGCCGCCGAGGTACGGCGCTACTGGGTGGACGAACGCCAATTCTCCATCGAACTGGCCCAGGATTTCCGCGTCGGGTATGCCCCTGCCGGCGGCTTCCAGCTGAACAAGCTGCTGATCGACAAGGGGTTTTCAACAGAAGCTCTCCGCGAATGCGGGCTTTTCTACACCAACAGTCGCGACCGGAATCCAAACATCTACCGCCACCGATTCCGCGGTCGTCTCATCGTTCCGATCCGGGATACCCAGGGCCGGATCGTGGCCTTTACCGCCCGCGTGCTGGCACAGACACCCCAGGATGATCCCACCCACAAAGCCAAATACCTGAACTCTCCCGAGACCGTGATCTTTCACAAGAGTCGGCTCCTCTTCAATCTGGACCGCGCCCGGCATGAAGCTGAGAAAGGGACCGATTTCCTCATGGTCGAAGGTCAGCTCGATGCGCTGAGATGCTGGTCCGCCGGCCTCCGGACAGCGGTGGCACCCCAAGGCACGTCGGTGACAGAGGATCAACTCAAGCTCCTCCGGCGTTACCACGGGCGGGTCGATGTCGTTCTCGATGGCGATCGCGCCGGCCAGACGGCCGCCCTGAGGATCCTTCCCCTCGCCTTCGCGGCCGGGATTGAGTGTCGCTTCGTCACCCTCCCGGAAAACGCCGATCCCGACACCTTCCTCTGCGAACACGGTGCCGAGGCACTCGAGGCAGCGCGTGCGCAAGCCCGATCACCGATCGCCTTTGCTGTCGCCGCCTTGCTTCCGGAAAGCAACCCCACTCCTGCCAGCCGAGGCCAAGCCCTCAATCGCGTCGCTGAGCTGCTTCGACAATGCGACAGCGAAGTCACCCGCAGTAGCTACCTCATGGAGGCGGCCGATCTGCTCGATGTAAATCCCGAAGCAGCCCTGGCCGATGCCCGGCGATTGTGGTTCCGTCGTCAAACGGCTGTTGCACGTCCCACCGCACCCACCGCACCCGAAAAGGTCCCTCAAAAGAAGCAGTTGACACGCCTGGAGAATGACCTACTTTGGAGTGTTTTGCTGGATGACCGCTGGGCGTCTCCCCTCGCTCTCGTTCTTGACGATCGATGGCTGGACAAGGAAATGCCCGAGGGCCGAATCCTCGGCCGGATTCTGGCGGAAGCGCACGAGGGAACGTGGGATGGATCGGAGCATGTTGAAGCGTTGTTGGAAACACCAGAGGAACGGAGCTGTTATTACGGCCTCGCTTTCCGTGAGGACGCGCCGCCCGAGGATATGCCTGAGTTCGTTCGAGCCTGTGTTCAGCTGCTTGCCAACCGCTTCAAAAATCAGGAATTGCGCCGCCTGACCCGTGAGTTGGCTGACTCGACTGCGCCACATGCAGATGTTATCCACCGCCGCCGGGAGGTCCGGAGCCTCACTGAACAGATCCCCTATCACCTCCTAAATGTTGAAGGCGCTCCGGCCTGACACTTCCTTTCCGTTCCTATTGATCTTTAACGACCTGTGAATAAAGCCACCGCAAAAGACAAGAGCCGCAAGGCCCCCGTAAAAACCGCCCAGCGGAAGACACCCACCCGCGCCAAGAAGGCTGCGAAGTCGCCGGCTTCCACCAAAAAGGAAGCGGCACCGGTAGAACCATCCATCGAAAAGAAGCCCGTCGCGGCTGAGGTGCTGCCGACGGAAGCCGACAACAACAAGCCCGTAGAGACCGCACCCCAAAAGGCACCACGCAAGACCGCCTCCAAGTCCGCCGCGGCAAAGACGGCGGCAAAGACCGCTGCATCCAAGACGACAGCCGCTGAGGCACCGGCTCAAAAGACGGCGACAAAGGCGACGAAGGCGACAACGAAGAGCGCAGCCTCCAAAACCGCGCCCAAGGCAGGTACCGAAGAAGAAGCAACCGGTGAAAAAGCTGAGGTAAACGACAAAATCCGCTCCCTCATCCGAAAGTCCAAGGAACAGGGTTACCTGACCTACAAGGACATTAACGATGAGCTTCCGGAGACGGTCGACAGCCCCACCGAGATCGAAAATGTCATCACGATTCTGGAGAATCTGGACATTGACATCATCGATTCGCAAGAGGTCGAAGTCTACAAGCAGCGACTGGAGGAACACACCGAGGAAGAGATGCGGACCGCCCAGGCCGACATCCTCGATGATCCGGTGCGGATGTACCTCAAGCAGATGGGGCAAGTCCCTCTCCTCACGAGGGAAGAGGAAGTCGCCATCTCGAAGCGCATTGAAGAAGCCGAGACCCGGGCGACTGAAGCCCTTTTCTCCATCGCCTTTACCAAGGATTTCCAAGCCGACCTCGGTCGCCGCCTGATCTCCCGCGAAGAACGGTTCGATCGCGTCGTCCTCGATAAGAAGGTCGAAAGCCGCGACGCCTATTTCAAGCAGCTGCCAAAGCTGATCGAAGACATTGAAGGGATTGAGCAGAAACTCGATAAGGCTTGGGCGGACCAAAAGACTGAGGATGAAGCAGCCAGGAAGCGTGCCATCAAGCGTTACGAAAAGTACGAAAAGCAGCTTCCACCGGTTTTTCGGAAATTCTGCTTTAAGCTAAAGGTCTTTGAAGAATACCTCGAAACGCTGGACCCGATGATTCGGGAGATCAGTGACTTGGTCGAAAGTATTCAGATCGCCACCAAAGCCCACACCCGCAAGCGCCGGCAGGTGGACGTCGAACGGGTGAACCAGCGCCTGGTGGAAATCCACGACCAGCTTCGGATCTCGCCCGATGGTTTCCTCAATGTTATCCGGGAAGTGCGACAGGCCATGCGTCAGGCTCATCGCGCCAAGACAGAAATGGTGGAAGCCAACCTGCGCCTGGTAATTTCGATCGCCAAAAAATACACCAATCGTGGCCTCTCCTTTCTCGACCTCATTCAGGAAGGGAACATGGGGCTCATGAAGGCGGTGGAGAAATTCGAGTACCGCCGGGGCTACAAATTCAGTACCTACGCCACTTGGTGGATTCGGCAGGCGATCACGCGATCGATTGCCGACCAAGCCCGCACGATCCGCATTCCCGTGCACATGATCGAGACCCTCAACAAGGTCATGCAGGTCCAGAAGCAACTTCTCCAGGAACTCGGACATGAGCCGACGGCAGAAGAGGTGGCCGATGAAATGGACCTTCCGGTCGATCGGGTTCAACAGATCATGAAGATGGCGCAGCAGCCCATCTCACTCCAGAGCCCGGTTGGCGATAGCGACGACACCAATTTCGGTGATTTCATCGAAGACAAGGGTGCCGAGAACCCTTACGACATGACGGCCTTCAGCCTCTTGCGCGAAAAGATCATGGACGTTTTGGATTCCCTCACCGATCGGGAGCGCCGCGTCCTCAGCCTGCGCTTTGGTCTCGTCGATGGCTACAGCCGCACCCTTGAGGAAGTGGGGAAACAGTTCAACGTTACCCGTGAGCGTATCCGTCAGATTGAAGCCAAGGCCCTCCGGAAGATGCGTCACCCCACCCGTATCCGGCAATTGCACGGATTCTTCGAGCCCGAGGGGGGCAAGACGCAGGAAGGAAGCTGAGCGCAAAAGAGCGGCGCTAAAACTCGGTGTACTTCCGGGCGTTGCCGCGAGCCTTGTCCACCGGATACTTCACCGCGTTCTTCTGGAGCTTGTCCTGAATTGCGGCAGCGAGGTCGATCCCCGATACATTGGCGAACTCAAGGGCGTAGATCACGACGTCCGCCAGTTCCTCGGCAACCGCCCTCCTGCGGGCATCCTCCTCCAGCGCCCTCAGGCTCTCCGCACTCTCCATCCAGAGGAAGTGCTCCATCAATTCCGCCGCCTCCCCGGCCAGCGCCATCGACAAGTTCTTCGGGGAATGGAAGCGCTCCCATTCGCGATCCCTGGCAAAGGCCAACACATGCCGCTTCAAATCTCCCAAGGTCGTTTCCTCATCACGCATCTTTCCAGATAAGGTGCCCCCCGCTCCAAAGACAAGTCCGCGACCGCTCTGCCGCTCCCTACGCACTATTTACCAGGTAATATATTCACGACACCATCGATGGTTCGTGAGAACTTGCTAAATGTGAGTGGGCGAACTGAAGCGGGAATCGATTCACCCTTGTATCGGGCGGGAAGAGCCTCAAAGTTTCGAGCTGAGCCGCACGGGGCGTGCACAAACAATCATCTGTATGAGCTTACCGTCTGAATCCGAAACTCTGGGAAAAGTCCAATCTGCCCGCGACCGTATTTTCACTGAGATCCGGAAGGTTGTCATTGGCCAAGATGAGGTCATTGACCAATTGATCACCGGGCTCCTTGCCCGCGGTCACTGCCTGCTTACGGGGGTTCCCGGCCTCGGAAAGACGCTTTTGGTGAAGACGATAGCCGACTCGCTATCTCTCAGTTTCAAGCGTATTCAGTTCACCCCGGATCTCATGCCGGCCGATATTTTCGGGACGGAAGTGGTTGAAGAGGACCGGGCCACGGGGCACCGGGTTTTTCGCTTTGTGCAGGGCCCCATTTTCGCCAACCTGGTATTGGCCGATGAAATCAACCGCACCCCGCCGAAGACCCAGGCAGCTCTGCTGGAGTCTATGGAGGAGCGCCAGGTAACGGCCGGTGGAGTGACCTACCCGCTCGCGCCACCATTCTTTGTCCTCGCGACGCAAAATCCGATTGAGCTTGAGGGCACCTACCCTCTGCCCGAGGCCCAGCTCGACCGCTTCCTCCTGAATATCGTGATGGATTACCTTCCCGAAGCCGACGAGATCGCCATGGTCGGTGCGACCACCGCTCCGCCAGGGCAGCGACCGGAGAAAGTTTTCTCACCCGAAGAAGTGCAGGAGCTTCAAGCACTGGTGCGTCAAGTACCGGCTTCCGAACATGTCATCCGCTACGCGGTAAAGCTTGTGCGGGCCACCCGGCCGGAAAGCGCGGAGGCCCCCGGGTTTGTCCGCAAGCAAGTCAAGTGGGGAGCGGGCTCGCGCGCCTCACAGGCACTGGTCCTTGCTGGCAAGGCCCGCGCTCTTCTCAATGGTCGCTATACAGTGGCCGTTGAAGATATCCAGGCATTGGCGGCTCCAGTCCTTCGCCACCGTGTTATCCCGAATTTTCATGCTGAGGCCGAAGGCGTGCGTTCGGATGCCATCATCCAGCAGCTCTGCTCGGAAATCCGCGGATGACAGCATCGGCACAGGATCTTCTGGATCCCTTTGAGTTGGTGCGGCTTCAGAATTACGCCCTGATGGCTCGCGGCGCGGTGGAAGGCTTTTTATCCGGAGCCCATCGCAGTCGATTTCACGGCTTTGGCACAGAGTTCCTGCAATACCGGAACTACGTGCCTGGAGAAGACCTGAAGTACCTGGACTGGAAGGTCTACGCCCGACGCGATCGCCTCTACACCAAAGTTTATCAGGAGGAGACGAATATGAACGTCTATCTGGTGGTCGATGCCAGCGCCTCCCATGACTACGCCGGAACGCGTGCGCCATGCCACAAGCTGCGCTATGCCTGCATGACGGCTGCCAGCCTCGCCTACCTCGCGATGAGGCAGGGAGATAACGTCGGCCTCTACGCCTACAACACGAGCGTGCGCGAAGTTGTCGAACCGGGGCGTCGTTCCGGCCACCTTCATCGCCTCCTGCATGCCCTCACGCGACTGAGCCCGGAAGGTGACGCTGATCATGACCAAGTGCTCCGCGCAGTCCTCCATCACATGCGTAGCCGGGGCATCGTCGTTTTCATTTCAGACATGCTCGAAGCGGAAGAGACACTGCCCCCTCTCCTCCGACAGCTCCGCTTCGCCCACTGCGATATAATCGGCATCCAAGTCCTTGACCCCGATGAACTCGACCTGCCGCAGGAGCGCGTTACCCGCTTTATCGACGCCGAAGCCTCCAGAGAGGAGATCGTGACACACGCACCCGCCATTCGAGCGCAGTACACCCAACAGATGGACGCTTACCTCGAGCAACTGCAACGCAACCTGATGGACGCACGGGTGGACTACGTCCGCCTTTTAACGAACGAGTCCCTCGGGCTGTCGCTCAGCCGTTACCTCCATCGGCGCGGTGCCATCCGTTAATTCCCGACAGCTGCGGGGCGGTCGCCTGCCAGCCTACCCCTCCACCTCCTCTTCGACAGCTGCGGGCTTTGCCTCCATTGCCAACGCTTCTCCCTGAAGGGTAAAGAAGACATCTGTATTTTCCCCCACGTCGCCTGAAATGATCCCCCTGGCCAGCGGGTTTTCGATTCTCTTTTGGAGGAAGCGTTTGAGGGGCCGAGCTCCGTAAACCGGGTCGTAGCCGCGTTCAGCGATCCACTCCTGAGCCCCCCCATCCACTTCGATCCGAATACGCCGATCCGCCAGACGGTTGTTTACGTCGGCAATCAGCAGGACGACAATCCGGCTGATCTCTTCCAGCGTAAGCGGCTTGAAGAGAATGATGTCATCGATCCGGTTGAGGAACTCCGGCCGGAAGCCTGCCCGCAGATCCGCCATGACGGATTCGCGGACACTCTCGGGAATCGAGTCACTGATAACGCCTTCCTGGAGGTGACGGCTACCTATGTTCGAGGTCATGATGACAACAGTGTTCTTGAAATCGACCACATGGCCTTGGGCATCGGTGATGCGCCCATCATCCATAACCTGCAGGAGAACATTGAAGACATCCGGGTGAGCCTTCTCAACCTCATCGAAGAGGATGACGCTGTAGGGCCGGCGCCGGACGGCTTCGCTGAGCTGCCCCCCTTCCTCAAAGCCAATGTAACCCGGAGGAGCCCCGATCAGCCGGGCCACAGTGTGCTTCTCCATGTATTCGCTCATATCGATCCGCACCATGTTCTGCTCGGAGTCGAAGAGAGCTTCGGCCAGCGTCTTGGCCAGCTCCGTCTTACCCACGCCCGTCGGCCCGAGAAAGAGGAAGCTCCCGATCGGCCGCCGCGGATCACGAATGCCAGCACGCGCACGCAAAACAGCGTCGGACACAAGTTCGACGGCCTCTTCCTGCCCCACAACCCGTTCGTGGAGAATCTCGGGCAGGCGAAGAAGTTTATCCCGTTCGCCCTCGAGCAAACGCGTCAGGGGAATCCCCGTCCACTTCGCCACGATCTCAGCAATTTCTTCAGCCGTTACCTCTTCCTTGAGGAGCTCGGCCGACTGCATCGTTGTCTCCATATCCAACAGCTTTCGCTGCAGTTCCGGGAGCGTTCCGTGCCGGAGTTCGGCAACGCGGTTCAGATCATAGTCCCGCTCCGCTTTTTCGATTTCAAGGCGGGTGGACTCGATCTCTTCACGCACCTTCCGGACGTTTCCTATGGCCGACTTTTCCTTGTCCCACTGTGCACGCATTCCCTGAACCGATTCGCGCAAGTCCGCCAGCTCCTTCTGAAGTTCGCTCAAACGCTGGCGGCTGGCGTCATCCTTCTCCTTCTTGAGGGCCGCCTCTTCGATCTCCAGCTGCATCAGGCGACGGGACAGGTCATCCAGCTCCTGAGGCATGCTGTCCATCTCCGTGCGGATCATGGCGCAGGCCTCATCCACGAGATCGATAGCCTTGTCCGGGAGAAAGCGGTCCGTGATATAGCGTTGGGACAGCGTGGCTGCATTCACGAGCGCATTATCCTGAATACGCACCCCATGGTGCACCTCAAAGCGTTCACGAAGGCCTCGGAGAATGGAAATGGTGTCCTCGACGCTCGGCTGATCCACCAGAACCGTCTGGAAGCGGCGCTCGAGGGCGGCATCCTTTTCGATGTATTTCCGGTACTCATCGAGTGTCGTGGCTCCAATACACCGGAGCTCACCCCGCGCCAGCATGGGCTTGAGCATATTGCCGGCGTCGACGGCTCCCTCGGCCTTACCCGCCCCGACGATTGTGTGGAGCTCGTCGATAAAGAGGATAATACGGCCTTCACTCGATTTCACCTCATTGAGGACAGCCTTCAGGCGCTCTTCGAACTCACCCCGATATTTCGCACCCGCGAGGAGCGAGCCCATATCCAGGGAGAAGACTGTCTTTTCCTTGATCCCTTCCGGAACGTCACCCCGCACGATACGCTGAGCCAAACCTTCGACAATGGCTGTCTTCCCCACCCCAGGGTCGCCGATGAGAACCGGGTTGTTCTTCGTCTTGCGTGACAAAATCCGGATAACTCGACGAATCTCGGCGTCCCGTCCGATCACGGGGTCCATCTTGCCTTTCCGTGCCAAGGCCACCAGATCGATCCCATATTTCTCCAAAGCTTGAAATGTGTCCTCCGGGTGTTGCGTGGTCACGCGTTGATTTCCACGAATCGATCGCATCGCCTCCAGGAAGCGCGTCTCGTCGATTTCAAAACTCTTGAAGAGCTCCCGAAGTTCAGCAGGCTCCCGGCACTTCAGAAGGCCAAGAACGAGGTGCTCGACGCTGACGTATTCATCGCGCAACTGCTTCGCCACCTCTTCCGCTTGAACAAGAGCATTGTTCAGCGCCGGAGTGATATAGACCTGGCTCGCCGAAGTGCTTCCAGTGACAGCTGGCAAGCGGTCAAGGTGTCGCTTCACGGCAAGCTCCAAGGCACTCGCCTGAAGCCCCAGTTTCTCGAGAATGGCCGGAAGGATGCCCTTCTCCTGTGTCAGCGCTGAGAACAACAGATGCCAGACATCGATTTGTTGATGATTCCGTCGACGCGCCTCATTCTGTGCTTCCTGAACAGCGCGGCCCGACATTTCCGTGAACTTGTTGAAATCAATGTTCATCTTTATACCCCTACCTGCAGCTTACGTTCCAATTCAGCAGAGTCAAAGTTCCGGAAGAAACGTCGCATCCTCTTTGAATGGCAGGAACTTACAAAGCGCACCTTTCAACGGGGAGAAGAACTCAAAAGCGACGAAGCGTCGCCACACGCCAACATGTGGGCCAAATTGACACGACCCCCATATATGAAACCGGCCGCCTTTTACGGAAAGAACGTGGCGACGGCGGCCTCGACAGCGGTCAAATGTGCCTGAACCCGACGTGCGAGCGGGAAGGTGGATGGCGTTTCGAGGGTGTAGGAACGCGATGGAAACTGCTTGGAATGGTAGATCGCTTCCGGCCACCCCATAGGCTCATCGGGCTCTGGAACGTGCCGGATCAAGCCCGGGCTGTCGAGCAGGTGTCCATCCACCGAGGGCCCCACCTCCAGAGGTATGAGGGGTGCGACAGCTTCCAGGATCGCCTCGCTGACCGACTCCCGGCCCGAGTTGTTGATTTCATAGTGGTAGAACCCCGAGGCCTCCCAATCTTCATGAAGCGAGAGGATGAGGTCGTGCCGGCGTTTCTGCCGACAGAGCCATTCAACATGCAACTGCGTCTCCCTGCATGTGAGGGCAAGGTAGTCGCGATTCAAGTCAACCCCGTCACCATTGACTCGCCGGCCCTCCGCCAAGCCCACTGGGTTGAGAGCAGGAAACAGAGTCCAGGCGACCCCCGACAGAGTCAACGGTCTGGAAAGGAGTTCCAGTATTGCCAAGGAACCGGCCGGTTCATCGCCATGGATACCCGCCGACAGATAACACCGGGGCGCATCCGCCGGCGTTGCTTCGGACGTCATGGCCAGCAAGGGATAGCTTCCGATCCTACCGAGCTCTTCCACCTGAAACCCAGCCTTCCGAGCCGTCCGCTCAAAATCGTGGTAGATGCTCCCGTCGCGAAATCTCTCGTTCTCTCCCTCCATCTCCACTGCGTCGCCTGTGTTAATATACGTCTCGCTGATAGCGCTTTTCTTTTCTCATGGCCTTGAGATAAGCCGCTGCATCATCCGCTGACATACCCAGATGCAAGGCAAGGATATCATGAAGGGCCTGGTCAACGTCCTTTGCCATTCGCTTCGCATCACCACAGACATAGACGTAGGCCCCCGCGGCAATCCAGCTTGCAAGATCCTTACCGGCTGCGCGGATCTTGTCCTGAACATAAACTTTTTCTGCCTGATCACGGCTCCAGGCACAATCGAGACGATGAAGCACGCCCTCCTTCTGGAAAGCTTCGAGCTCCTCCCGATACAGGAAGTCGGTCGACTCATGCTGATCACCGAAGAAAAGCCAATTCTTGCCTTCATCACTGGCGGCTTTTCGCTCCTGCAAAAAGGACCGGAACGGGGCAATACCTGTTCCGGGACCAATCATGATAAGCGGCTGCCCACGCTCTTTCGGTAAGCCAAAAGGACTGGAAGCCACAAATACAGAAACAGGCGTCACCGCCGGCAATACACGATCGGCCAAGTAACTGGAACACACACCCACACGCTGACGACCGTTAAATTCGTAGCGGATGACTGCAATGGTCAAATGAATGCTCTCCGGGTGAAGCAAGGGCGAAGAGGCAATGGAATAGAGTCGCGGCATAAGCTTCCGCATCTGATCCGCCAACGCCTGAGGCGTCCAGGGAGCCGACGGAAAATGCTCCACCACATCGATGAACCACCGTGGCTCCAGCCAATCCCGGAGGGCGTCCGCCTCCAGTCCGAGCAAACGCTGAGCTTCCGCGTGGTCCTCCGCAGAGGTCGCCTGATCCGCCACCCACTGAATAATCTTACGCGTTGGTCCTGCCAGCGACACGTGACGTGTGAGCGCTTCATGGAAGGACACCTCCGTTTCGCTCCGAGGCAGGCGCACCCGCTCGAGACCATCTGCCTTCAATACAGTAAGCAAGTCGGCCACATCGCCCGGTCGGTTGGAGGCAAAAACGCCGAGCGAATCGCCCGGGGTGTAGGTCATGCCACTACCGGAAATATCGATGACATGGTGACGCGTCTCCTTGATGCTCCCTGTCTTGTTCAATACCCGATTCTCCGTCATGCGAGCGGGAAACGGGTTCGTTTTGTCGTATACCTGTGCTGACATCTTTGGGCGAGGCTTGAGCTGCCGTTCCATTTGCTCAACCCTAATCACTCTTGCATGGAGACAAAAAAGCCCGACCCCTTGGGGCCGGGCTTTCCCGATAAAATTCAGACTTGAGTCGCCTCAGGGGGCACTTCTGTTGAGTCGGCTCAGGACCTTCTCGGTCACATCGAAGCTGTCCTTGACGTATAGGACAGCAGGGACGCCCCCGCCAGTTGCGTCAGAAGTATCGAGGACGAAATCGGCTCCTTCTTCTTTGCCGATCTCAGCGACAACATCTTGAATCTCTTCAATCAGGTTCTGCCGGATCTGCATTTGCCGCTGCTGCATCTCAGTCACCTTCTGCTGATTCCAGCGCTGGTGCTCGGTAAGCAGTTGTTGGTAGTTCACGTACTTCTGCTGAAACTCCTGGCGAATGGATTCCCGGGCCTCATCAGAAAGGAGGGAATTCTCTGCCCGCTCTTCCAGCTCCCGCAGCTCTTCCTGCAGACGCATCACCGGAGCGGCCCGTTCTTCGGCCTCTTCCCGAGCCTGGCGTTCGACGCTGGTCAGGCGATCAAAGGCCTCCTGCTTCTTGTAGTAGCCATCGAAGAGGCGCTCCATGCTGACGACCAGAAACTTCGGGTTCGCAAATGCAGGAACAGCCATGAGGGTGGCCAAGAGGGTAATAACGGCGAGTTGCTTCTTCATCATAATTGTTGGGAAAACAGGTTTTGTATTGAAAATCAGGAGGCGGCATTAGCTTCAGCCAGCACACCGGGTTGTCCCGCGCATTCGGACGCTAACACCACTTCCGACGCTGAACAAGCAAAGGTTGAGACTGCGGGAAGGGCCTTTAAGTTCAACTAAAATCGGGTGCCAAAAGCGAAGTTGAACTGGTTGCCGCGGTTGGTCTCGATGACGCCTCCATCCTTGCCGTAGCGCTTCGAGGTGATGGGGATCCCGAAATCCAGACGCAACGGATTACCGAGAACGAGCAAGCGGATACCAAAGCCCCAGTTGTCGTTGTAATGGCTCGGGTTGAAATTGAATTCTTCATCATTAACAAAGCCCCAGTCGTAGAACATCGCAATTCGGAGCGGCTCGGCGAGCTTGATGGAATACTCGATGCTTCCAAAGGCATAGGAACTGCCGCCGATGGGCTCGATATAACCCTCCGACGTATCAACAGGCCCGACATCACGAAACTCAAAACCCCGCAGGCTGTTCGGACCACCGAGGTAATATCGATCGAAGAACGGAATGCCACTCCGATCGTTACTATAATCCCAGAGCGATCCTGCCCGACCAAGGAGGCTGATCACCTGATCGCCCAGCTCGAAGGTCGGGATAAAGAAGGCATTCCGCGTCTCCAGGCCGACATACTGCGTGTCACCACCCACTCCCGCGAATGTCCCTGTCACCTGCATGCGACTTCCCCGAGTCGTAAATATGAGATCGTTTCGGGTATCCCGCACCAGCGTCAGGGCTACCTTGGAGATCGAGCGGGGGCTGTGATTCTCTGCCTCTTCTCGAATCACCATTGGAGCATCCAGCCGGTTCAGCGTCAGATCGACGATTTCATAAGTGTAGGACACCTGCCCGTCGATGAGACCGATGAGACGCTTACGAAGGTAAATCTCCATCCCGGTGCGGAGTTCGTCGTAGCTGGTCGAGTTATAATCTGTCTCCCGCCGGAAGAGCTCAACTCCGAGCGCCAAACGTTCTTCAAAGAGCCAAGGTTCCTCAAAGCTGATAACCAACTCATTCGAGCGGGAGCCATAGGATCCGCGGAAGCGGAACTTCTGGCCATCTCCCTGC
This sequence comes from uncultured Puniceicoccaceae bacterium, assembly GCA_964403935.1. GTDB lineage: Bacteria > Verrucomicrobiota > Verrucomicrobiia > Opitutales > Oceanipulchritudinaceae > SLLG01. The sequence continues at coordinate 20,126 of CAYOIB010000041.1, forward strand.
AGGTAGGGAGAGCGCCACTTGAAGAGGTCAAAATTGGATTGAGAGATTTCGAAGAAAAACACCGCCCGCTCCAGCGAACTGAAGCCGGCCCCAAACTGGAAGTTACCGGTCCGGCCTTCGCGAACGAGCACCTTGAGGTTGCGTCGCCCGGGAATATTCGTCGCTTCCGGTGTGAGGCGGACTTCCTCGAAGAAGCGCGTGTTGCGCAAGCGAGCCTCGCTGACTTTCATGTTCACGAGGTTGAAGGTTCGGCCAGGCGAAAGGGCGAGCTCGCGAAGAATGACCGTGCTCTTTGTCTTGTCGTTCCCCTCGATGATGATCGACTCCACCTCGAAACGTTCGCTCTCGTTAAAGCGGTAGACGATGTCGATGTCGCCGGTCTCGATGTTCGGTCTGCGCTCGGCCCGCACCGACGTATCGAGGTAGCCGAGGGCACCATACATATCGGACAAGCGTTCAATGTCCTTATCGAGCACCTCTGGCGAGAAGACATCTCCGGGCAGCAGGTTGAGCGACCAGTAGAGGTCCACGTCCCGAAACAGCTCGTTACCTTGAAAATAGATATCCCCCACCCGGTAGCGGCGCCCTTCATCGATCCGGACGGTGAGCAAAATTTCTTTTGGTTTGGGGTAATCGAGCGTGACGTTTGCTTCCGGGATGCTTACGTCCAGATACCCCGCGTTCATAAACAGGATCCGCAGCCGATCGAGATCGTCTTGAAACTTCGTTTCATCAAAACGCCCACTGCCCGTAAGCCAGGACAAGAACCAACGCCGTCTCGTCTCCATTTCACGCCGCAGGCGTCGATCAGAGAATTCCTGATTCCCCACAAACTCCACCCGCTTGATCTTCAGTCGCAGGCCTTCTTCAATCTTGAAAATGACATCGCCCAAGCCCGTTTCGCTGTCTCGCTCAATCGTGTAATCGACGACGGCATCGGTATAACCCCGTTCACGGTAGTAGGTCAGCATCGCATCGGCATCACGACGCACCCGGCGCTCGTCGAGGGAGTACCCGCTCTCACTCTCGATTTCCCGGCGTAACCTCCGGGTCTTCACTTCCTCATTCCCTTCGATCCTCACATTGCGGATCCGGTAACGGGCCTGAACCGAAAAAATCACGCGCACCTGCTCATCATCCATCGGCTCCGTCTTCGCTTCGATAAAGTCGAACAGACGTGTATCGTAGAGCGAGCGGATCGAGCGGTCGACCAGAATCTGGCTGTAAGGCACCCCCTCACGGATCTGAACCCGCGCCATGACAGCTTCGTCGCTGACATTTCGGATATCGAGGAACTCGATGCGGATGTCACCCACGATCGACTCGGCACCCGCCGGTTGTTGAGCGCTCAATCGCGCTCCGCCAAAAATCGCGCTCGCAAACAGTCCGAGGCAGAGAAGAAGAAAGGTCGGTTTACTCACTGGCAGGGCTGTAATTCTCAAATCGCGTAAAATCCGGAATGAAGGTCAAAGGCACTTCTCCGGTAGGGCCGTTTCGCTGCTTCGCAATGATCAATTCCCGTTCATGCGAGGCCTGCGGAATTTGCGGGTTATCATCGTTCCGCTGCCGTGAGGCAAGGAGGAAAACAACATCGGCATCCTGCTCGATCGACCCCGACTCACGGAGGTCAGAAATTCTCGGTGCCCGATTTTCCTTCTCGGAGGCGCGGTTCAGCTGGCTCAAAACGAGCACAGGCAGGTTGAGTTCCTTCGACATCGCTTTCATCCCGCGACTGATCTCGGCGATCTGCTGCTCCCGCGGCACCCGGCTATCGGTTCCCGAGATCAACTGGAGATAATCGACGACGATCAGCTTGAGCGCATGTTGCTTGTGCAAGCGACGGGCCTTTGCCCGTAATTCGAGGATGTTCAGGTTGCTCGAGTCATCGACCCAGATCGGAGCCGCTTTCAATTCTTTACCGACTCTGGAAATCTCCCGCAACTGCTCCTTGCTCACGAAGCGGTTGCGCACCTTGTTCATGTTCACCCGGGCACGCCCGCAAAGCATCCGCATCGCGAGTTGATCCGCGGGCATCTCCAAGCTGAAAACAAGTGTTGGAGCTCCTTTGCCTTTGAGCGGCATGGCAGCGTTCTCAGCGATATTCATGCCGAAAGAGGTCTTTCCCATAGAGGGACGGGCTGCCAACACAACCATCTGCCCGGGATGGAGGCCGAAGGTCATCGAGTCGACATCCTGAAAGCCGGTCATCACGCCCGACTCATTGTTGCCCTTCAGAATCTGCTCGATCAGGTGCGACGCATCATCGATCGCATTGCCGAAGGGCTTTACCGAGTCGGTATAGCGGGCCTCATTGATGCCGAGAATCTGTTGCTCGACCTGATCGATGAAGACATCGAGCTTGTCGTGGTTGGAGTAGGCATCCTCCGCGATCTGGGAGGCCGTCTCGATCAGACGCCGGAGCAACCACTTCTCGCGCACCATCTCCAGCCAGTGGCGGGAGTGCAGCATGGGGGCCATGTCCCGCCCCGTAATCTCTGCCAAAACCCCGCGCCCCCCGACCAGGTCCATCAGCGGCGTTTCGACCGGGACTTTCCGCATCTTCTCGCGAAGCCACGAGATGGACTCGAGTCGCCGGTACTCCAGCGCATCGAATAGTGCGACTTCCTCGATCGGCTTGCCGGTTGAGTATTGGTCCAGCAGCACCTGGTAAATGATCTGGTGAGCCGGGAAATAGAACGACTCAGGCCGCAGGTTGGCCTCAATGCACGCTGTTATAACATCCTGTCCCGCGTCCAGAATGCACGCGGCCAGAAGACTCTCCTCGGCATCCCGATTTTGCGGCAGCACGCGCCCTCCCCGCTCAGGCAGAGACGCGGAGACTTGGGTCACTCCATCCATTGAGTCGCTCCCGCACGCAGCGAACTGCTCAGGATGCTTGGCTGGAATCGTCCGAACGGGCCTGCTCCTGCTCTTCCTCGGTCTCCTCGATCGGATTCTCCGATACAACTTCAAAGGAGAACTCCGGCGTCACATCCTGATGCAACCGGATAGTCACGGTATACTGACCGAGCGTCTTGACTGGAGCTGCGAGCTGAACCTGCTTCCGATCGAGGATAACGCCCTCTTCGGCCAGGCGGTCAACCAATTCCTGTGCGGTTACCGAACCGAACATCTTTCCACCCGGACCCGTCTTCACCGCGAAGGCGATGTTGATGGATTCCAGACGGGTCGCGACACTGCGTGCCCCTTCCAATTCCTTCGCACGGCGCTGCTCAGCGCGGAGTTTGAGAACTTCCACCTGCTTGCGGTTGGCCCGTGTTACGGGGACAGCAATCCCATGAGGAAGAAGAAAATTGCGCGCATAACCCGCGCGAACGGATACCTGATCGCCCTCGTCGCCGAGGCCGTCAACGGGCTTTACAAGTAGAAGATTGGACGTTGCCATAAGATTTTAGAAGTAAATGATTCAACAAACTCAAGAAGGAAGGCGGCGACCTTAAAACGGCACGTCGTCCTCGGGAAATTCATCCGCCGGAGCACTCTTTCCGGAGGCTGCAGGCGCTCCACCACCACTGCGAGCACGAGGTGGCGGGGAAGTCTGGTCATAAGCGCCCCCACCGCTGCTCGAACTTTCGCCGTCGCCGCGACCGCCCAGAAACTGAAAATTCTCCAAGACGACCCCGAGCTTACTGCGATTCTCACCGGACTGCTTGTCCTGCCAGGAATCGAGGCGAAGGCGCCCTTCCACGAGAAGACCACTTCCCTTCGTGCAGTATTGGGCGATGATTTCTGCGGGCCGCCCAAAAGCGTCAATATCGATAAAAGTGACCTCTTCCTTCTGCTCGCCGTCCTTTGTACTGTAACGTCGATTCACCGCCAGCCCAAGCTTGACGATTGTAAGTCCAGTCGGCGTGACCCGTTTTTCGGGGTCGCGCGTCAAGTTTCCAGCGAGGATTACTTTATTGAAGGAAGCTGCCATAGTCGCCTTTCCGGGCTCCTGTGATCAGAGAAACAGAGCCTCAAAGCGTTTCAACCAACAGACGTTTCACGGTCTTGTCGAGACGCAGTTTATCCTGCAGCTGTGCGGGCAGGGTTGGAGGGCCGTCCACTTCATAGATCACGTAGCGATCCCCGGTGTGCTGGGCCTTAGTCACACGGGTGAAGTCACGGCGACCATGATCCTTCGCGCTTTTGACCTCACCGCCAAGCTCCTGCATCAGGCCGGAGAGCTTCTCGACCAGTGTTTCCACCGGCTGTTCATAGCCCCGGGTATCCAGGATGAAGGTCGCTCTATAGGTTTTGGATTTCGTCAGACTCATACAATTTACTGTTCAGGTTTCGGTTCAGATTCAGATTCAGATTCAGATTCAGGCTTAAGCTCGGGTTTGCTTTTACGTTTGCGATTCACT
>CAYOIB010000042.1:0-23559 GCA_964403935.1 uncultured Puniceicoccaceae bacterium
TCGATATTGTTGATCCCAATACCTTGAGCCGCTCCTGCACCCTCGCCGCGTTCGCCTCTCCAATGGACCGTGATTGTCTCGCCATCGAGGACAGCGAGGCCACCAACCGAAGCCGTCAGACGATCCGCAAAAGCAGACTCCCCGAGGTCTGCGCCCCATCCCCTCGTTGCAAACCCGGTTGAGGCGGTAAAGGTCAGCCCCGGAATCGCCTCCCCATCGTCCAGCGATACGGAAAAGAACGATGCTCTCCCACCACTCACGCTACGAAACTGGAATACATCGTAGGCGATCGACAGCGTCGTGAGGGTCTGCCCCGTGTTGTTTACGATCGTTGTGGAAAGGGTGGCCGAAGTCGGTGTCCCCGCAAACTGAATCCCGAGCCAGCGATCGGTGTCCTCCCCGGAGGCATCCGTCCCAAAGGCGTAAAGGCCCCCACCGGTCGATGTTCCGGTGCTGTAGCCATTGAAGGAGACCTCGGAGGTCGTCCAGCCCACAGGGGCACTTGAGCCATCGAACCCGACGAACGTTTCCAGAACCGAGCTCTGGGACGACGTCAGCACAATTTGACCCATTACAGATGAACCCGCCATGGCGGGGATTCCGAGAACCAGGAAGAACAGCTTTCTCATAGTTATTCTAGATCAGAGGATGGACAGGATGTTAGCGGAGCGAGGCAATCGCCCCCGGCTGTAAGTTCGGGCACTCGGCCATACCGAGCTCACTTATTTACAACTAAAAACGTCAAATATTTCAAAAATCCGAATGTCAATCCCGCTTTGCCCGAACGACTTTTTACACACGATGCATGCATAAGCAAAACATCCTTCTATTCAGCAACTTACGAAGCAAAAAAGACAGAAGATATTTTCAAACTTTCAGGTCGATTTCCAATCGACCGACACAGCCGACACCTTGAGACCTCTCGGCACCAGGCCCTCAAAGCTGGATCTGCTGATCCATGTAATCCTGGAGGATCAAGGCGGCAGCCCGTGAATCAATCTCACCGCTCTGCCGGTGTTTCCGAAGATCCTTACGCCGGGGCCGGCGGCCGGCGGCCCGCAGATCGTCCTCGGCCGCATAGCTCGTAAGTCGCTCGTCCACGCGGTGCACCGGAAGGCCGAAAGCGACCTCCAGCTTGCCAATAAAAACGTCAACTTCAGCCGCTTTGAAGCCAATGGAACCATCCATGTTGTATGGGTAACCGACAACCAGAGCCTCAATACGGCGACGTGCAATCTCCTTTCGGATATGATCCATCCGAGCCTCAAATTCCGTCTGCACCGCAGCCGGCAAAGGCATGGCAATCCCCAATTCATCGCCTGCCGCCAAGCCAATGCGTTTTTCACCGTAATCAATGCCCAGCAACCTCATGATTTTCTGATAAGGCCTGGACAGCTGCAGGCCGAGGGAACGTTTGGCACCTCCACCGGCTCCTATACGAGGTGCTTCCAGTTCGGGTCCGCCGATATGCGTTTCACCAGCCCTTTTATCTCCTGAGCCTTTGCCTTGGGGCATACGAGAATCGCGTCTTCAGTCTCAATAACCATGAGATCATCCGCTCCGACGACGGTCACGAGTCGACCCGACGATCCGACGACGATGTTGCGCGAACCCTTCTCGATCAGGACGCTACCCTGAATTGCATTACCCTGATCATCGAGTTGATGGTGCCGGGCGACCGCGGGCCATTCGCCGACATCATCCCAATCGAAATTCGCTTCGACGACCTGGACAGCCTCTGCCTTCTCCATAATCGCGTAGTCGACGGAGATGCGCTCCAGATTTCCGTAGCGATCCTCCAACAACGTCTCAAGGGCCTCGCCTCTTTTCAGCCCGTCAGCAATCGCCTCCAAGGCCTTCCAAAGCTTCGGGGTAAAACGGGCGAAACAATCGGCAATCACCGGGACGCGCCAGAAGAACATACCTGCATTCCAGTAATAAGAGCCGGACTCAATATACTTTTCGGCTGTAGCTGCGTCTGGCTTCTCCCGGAATGAATCCACCTCAAAGACGGATTCCTTTCCGCTCCCTTTCACCTGCGCCCCACGGCGGACATAACCATAGCCCGTTGCTGGATAGGCCGGCCGAATGCCGACGGTCACAAGGGCGTCCGACTGCTCTGCCGCCTCAAAAGCTGCCTTCATGGTGGCACGAAAGCCTTCCACATCATGAATCACATGGTCAGCCGGCAGCATGGCAAAGGCCGCTTCGGGAGCGACATGCTTCACCAGGACAGTCGCCAACCCGACCGCTGCCGCCGTGTCGCGCCCAACGGGTTCGGCCACGATATTCCTGACAGGGATATCAGGGCAGCACTCGATGACCGCATCACGCTGCTCCACATTTGTGATAATGAAAATGTGATCGGCCGCGACGACGCCTTCGAGGCGATCGATCGTTTGCGTCAGCATTGGCTTGTCACCGACAATCGGGAGCAAGTGCTTCGGGCGACTCAAACGACTCTGTGGCCAAAAGCGTTCTCCCCTGCCTCCAGCCATGATCACGATGAAACGGTCCGGTTTGTCAGCCATCCCCCAAGCTTCACCGCCCCCAGTGCCGGAGCAACTTCAAACTGAAAACCGGCGGATGCTTTCAACCATTGCAAAACAGACAAAGAGGAGACACGATTAGAAATGGCCAAATCGAAAAACACGTCTGCTTCAAAAGCTGCCCCTCGCAAGAAAATCGCTGAGGGCCTGAACCAGGTTCTCGCCGACACCTATGCTCTGATGGCGCTGACCCATGCCTTCCACTGGAATGTCGAAGGGCCTGATTTCTTTCAACTGCATGAGGCCTTTCAAGAGCAATACGAGGACCTTTTCGCTGCCGCCGACGACATCGCCGAGCGGGTTCGCCAGCTCGAAGCCTTTGCCACCGGGGGGCTGAGAACCTATGCCGACCTGGCAAATATTAAAGAGCCGAAGGCCCCCATGCCTGCCAAAGACATGGTTGCGGCATTAGTCGTGGCCCATCAAAAGCTGATCGAGGACGCCAAAGCAGTCTGCACCCAAGCGGACGAAGCGGGCGACACCCCGACCGAAGACTTGATGGTCGAGCGGCTGCGGGTCCACGAAAAGACGGTCTGGATGCTCAAAAGCTACCTCAAATAGGTCGAGCCGCCACCAGCCCCCCCTTGTCCCCACAGCCCGCTCCCTCAGGTTCCTCGAAGCAACTCGATGATCCGCGCGTGATGCCGTGGATGCGCTGTCACCATGCCTTGCGCATCGGGTGCCAACGGATCTTTGCCATGCCAATCACTCAAGGTGGCACCACAGCCTTGGAGGATCGGGATCAAGGCCGCCACATCCCACAAGTTCAAGACAGGATCGGTCATGATGTCCGCCTTTCCGGCGGCGATCAGCCCGTAGCCAAAACAGTCTCCCCAGGAACGATAAAGGCCGGTCGCCTCCAGAAGAGCATCCCAACCGGACCGAGAATGGTGACTGTAGGGCGCTTTCGGATCCGTTGTGAGCAAGGTGCAATCATTCAGATTCTGGGTATCACGCACTTTGAGAAGACGTTCGCCGCACCAGGCCGAGTGGCCATTCCCCACATAGAGCGTGTTTGTAACCGGAAAATTGATGGCCCCCCACACCGGCCGCTCCCTGTGTCGCAAGCAAATCAATGTCCCGAAAAGAGGACATCCCGAGGCAAATGCACGGGTCCCGTCGATCGGGTCCAGGACCCAGGAATACTCCGCGTCCTCCTGCGTGTCGGCAAGCTCCTCGCCCACGATTCCATGGTCCGGAAAGGCAAGGGCGATCTCCTTTCGAAGCACTTCCTCCGCTTTCTTATCGGCATCGGTCACAGGCGTGTTGTCTGACTTCCAGTCGACCTGGAGGTTTGTGCTCTCGAAGTAGGGAAGGATCACTTCTGCACTCTTGCGCGCGAGATGTTCCAGGAAAGGTCGCAGGTTCTGAGAATCCATTCGACGCGTTATGGTGGTGACTTGATCAACCGTCAAATCCGTTGACCGGACCCGACCTCCCCATGACTCTCAACCGGATGTATTGGCACGACGCCATCATTCATGTCATGGACTTCGAGGGACACCGCCGCTACGGGGTCATTGAATACGGCGTGGTGACACTTCGCGGGGGTGAAATAACCACGTGCGAAACCCGGCTCTGCCGCTCGCAGTCCCCCATCAGTCCGGGTGATTCTGCCATTCACGGTCTCTTCGATCGGGATACGATCGATGCACCTCCCTTCAAAGAGGCGTTCGAACGCTTTGTTGAGTGGCGGCGCTGCGGTGTTTTTGCCGCCCATAACAAGTCGGTCGAGCATGCACTCCTAAAACATACCTGGCCCTACCCTCCGTTTGTCCCCGACTGGAGAACGCTCGATACCACCCGGCCCGATTGGGGCCCCTGGATCGACACCCTTCGTATCTACCAGACGCTCTACCCCACCCTCACAGATCACAGCCTGGGCGCTCTCCTCTCCACCTTCAATCTCGAGCAACCACTCCTGAAAGCGGCGGCAAAGCACTGCCCGCCCCGTCGGAGACAGCCCCACTGCGCCCTCTATGACGCCTTGGCCTCCGCTCTCCTTCTGGTGCGGTTGCAGGCAGTTCCTGAGACCGCGGCGGCGTCCCTTGCACAACTCCTCTTGTGGAGCGGGGAACGGCTTCCCCAAGAGCCCGAGCTCTTCGGCCCGGATGGGTGACAGTGATCGGGACCTGCGCGCGCGGGTCCGTCAGCTCACCCCTGGACTAGGCCGCATCCTTTTTTGACTTCCGCTTCACCTTGGGCTTGGCCGAACCATCGACCACGGCAGCGGTGATCGTTACTTCCTCGACATCTTTCATAGTCGGGAGCTCGTACATGATATCGAGCATGATCCCTTCCATGATTGAGCGCAGCGCCCGCGCACCGGTCTTCAGCTCAACCGCAAGAGCGGCTATCGCGGCAATGGCTTCGCTCGAAAAGGTCAGCTTGACCTTATCGAGGGCGAAAAGCTTTTCATACTGTTTTGAGAGCGCGTTCTTCGTATCGAGAAGAATATGTTCCAGCTGCCCGGTCGTCAGCTCCTCCAAAACAGAAATTACCGGCAGGCGGCCAATGAACTCGGGAATGAGTCCGAAACGCACCAGATCCTCCGGAGCAATACGCTCAAGGATCTCATTATCCTCGATCTGCTCGGTTTGAGCGGGCTCCCAGCCAATCGTGCCCTTGCCGAGTCGACGCCGGATAATATTCTCCATTCCGACAAAGGCCCCGCCGCAAATGAAGAGAATATTCGTTGTGTCGATCTGGACGTATTCCTGATTCGGATGCTTCCGCCCACCCTGCGGTGGAACATTGCAGACTGTGCCTTCGAGAATCTTCAACAGAGCCTGTTGAACGCCTTCGCCGGAAACATCACGCGTAATGGAAACGTTTTCAGTTTTCCGGCCGATCTTGTCGATTTCATCGACGTAGATAATCCCGGTCTGGGCACGATTCACATCAAAATTCGCCGTCTGAAGCAGACGCAGGACAATGTTCTCAACATCTTCACCAACGTAGCCCGCCTCTGTAAGGGTGGTCGCATCGGCGATGGCGAAAGGCACGTCCAGGATGTTGGCCAACGTTCGTGCGAGAAGCGTCTTTCCGCTACCTGTCGGCCCGAGCATGAGAATGTTACTCTTCTCGATCACCACATCCCGCAGGCGGTCGGAATCTGCCGGTCCGGAAACAGTGTCTCCACTTCTGAGGCGCTTGAAGTGATTGTAGACCGCGACGGAGAGGACTTTCTTGGCGTTGTCCTGCCCGATGATATGCTGATCCAGCTCAGCCCGAATTTCATGAGGCTTGAGCAGCTTGAATCCCGTCTTGTCCTTCGGCGCTTCCGACTCGCGGAGCTCGCGGTCGATAATCGTTTTGCAGACATTTACGCAGGAGTCGCAGATATGCACGCCTGCAGGTCCCGCAATCATCTTGCGGACCTCGCTTTGAGATTTTCCGCAGAAGCTGCAGAAAGTCATTTTTGAAGATTTCGCCATTTCAGGATTCTTTCGCCGCTTCTTTCTTGGCACGCGGCTTCACCTCGATCACGGAGTCGACCAGACCGTAATCACGGCCTTCGTAAGCGGTCATGTAATAATCGCGATCCGAGTCTTTCTCAATGCGTTCCACCGGCTGCCCGGAGTGTTCGGAAAGGATTTCGTTGAGGGTACGCTTCCAGCGGACAATTTCCTTGGCGGCAATGGAAATATCGGCCGTTTGCCCGGTTGCCCCGCCGGTGGGCTGATGAATCATCATCCGGCAGTGAGGCAAGGCGTAGCGTTTGCCCGGTGTGCCCGCCGCAAGGAGGACGGTCGCCATGCTGGCCGCCTGACCCATGCAGTAGGTCTTGATGTCGCAACTGAGGAAACGCATCGTGTCGTAGATGGCCATTCCATCCGTCACGCTCCCGCCGGGACTGTTGATGTAGATCTGAATGTCCTTTTTCGGATCTTCCATCTGCAGGAGCAACATCTGGGCGATCACGCCGTTGGCGACGTAGTCATCGATCGGCGTGCCAATAAAGATGATACGGTCCTTGAGCAGGCGACTGTAAATGTCCCAGCTCTTTTCGGTGCGGCCGTCGCTTTCGACGACATGGGGAAGCGGCAAATAATAACTCATTAAATAGGGGGTTGGAACCAGCTTAAGCACTGGTTTCGGACTTCTCACTGACCTTAGCTTCCTTGGCGAGGAAATCAAGCGTCTTCCCAAGCAGGACCTGGCGCTGAATCCGCATCAGACGGCTGCGGTCCTTCCGCAGGTCGCGCACAAAGTCGTCGATGGAGACGCGCTGCTGTGCGGCCATGCCCATGAGGGCATTACTGAGGTCGATCTCTTCGAGTTGGATATCCTCCTCCTTTGCGATCCGGCCCAGAATCAGCTGTACCTTGACGTCGCGACGAGCGATCTGCTGGGACTGGGCGTGAAGCTGTTCCTTGTTTTCTTCGAACGCCTCTTCCTGGATCCCACGGCGCATGTTGTCGACCATGATGCGACCCATGACGTTCTGGGTTTCCGACTCCACTGCCGTCTCGGGCAATTCAAACTCAATCCGCTGGCTGAGAAAATCGATGATCTGCTGGCGTTTGGCATTCTCCGACTCACGCTTCTTCGTTCTCTCGATGTCAGTCAGCAGTGTATCTTTCAGCTCCTCAAGGGTCTCCACCTGGAGGCCCGCCAGGAAGGCTTCATCGATTTCAGGAAGCTTCCGCTCGCGAACTTCTTCAGCCTTAATGCTGTAAGAGGCGACTTTGCCCCGAAGCGCTTCCACGGGGAAATCCTCCGCGAGGGTCTGCTCGACGGTCTTCTCTTCACCCGCCGACATCCCGACGAGTCCATCGACAATGGCGGGAACCCCGTAGCGCTTGGCTTCATCCGTCCCTGCTTCTTCCCAGGTGCTTTCAGCCTTGCCCCACACCCGGAGACGCGCTTCTTCGCCCAACTTTTCACTGAGAGGCTCGCCGTCGAGGGTACCTTCGTAGCTCAGCTTCACGTAGTCTCCGCTCGCGGCCGGGCGCTCAACCTGAACAAAATCAGCCCGTTCCCGCCGAAGCCGCTCAATAGCGTCGTCCACCTCGGCGTCGGAAACTTCCGTGGAGGGGGGGGTCGTCTCAATCCCCTTGTAATCAGGCAGCTCAAAATTCGGGGTGATATCCACCGTGATCTCCACCGTCGTCTCTTCCGGCTTGAAATCATCCTGCTTTCCGAACTCAACGAGAGAATAAACCTCCAGTTTGCTCTCGTCGACAGCGGTTTTATAAACCTTCTGCGAAACAGCTCGATTCAACTCCTCCTGAAGCTCCTTCCGGTAGCGTTGGCGCACGACCTTTTCAGGTGCCTTGCCTGGACGGAAACCCGGAATCCGCGCCTGCTTGGCAATCGTCTTCAGAACCCCTTTTTCTTCCGCGACAATCTCGTCCGCGTCTACGGTGACGAGGAGGCTCTTGCGGGTTTCACTGATGTCATTGACCGTTACGTTCACTTCGATTTCCTGTGTGGAGATTGGCTTGATAAAAAGAAAAACGAACAGCCAACAGCGCGCCCTATCAGCGGTCAATCAGATTTCGGATTAAGCGAAAACGCGTCTCCCGAAGCCCCGCGGGCTCTGGTTGAACGAGGGTTGAAACTTGCCGTCTCAGTCGTTGGGGTTCGAATGATTCGAGTCTTCATCCGTTGAATATATTCTCTCCAGCTTCCACGAAGGCCCCCGCTTCTTCGGTGCCAGACGACATCGGTGACCGCGATTCGGTCCTTATCGCTGCCGTCTTCACCATTTTTCTCCACCTGGTGCTCTACTACGCTCTGCCCCAGAGTGCCTTGTATCCCGAGGGGCCGCCTCTGGCACGCCCCCAGTCTCTTGAACTCGTGCTCACCCCGTCCACCCTCCCGGATCCGGGCGAGGAACGATTTGTCATGGCAGCGCCGGATCGCGAGCAGCTGAAACCCGAAGATACGCCGAACATCTCAGACCGCGACCAACTGGCTGCCCAAGAGCAACCCGCCCTTCCCAGCCCGGATGAAACACCTCAGGTCGAGGGGGACAATCCCGATTCCAGCCGCATCGTCCAGGGCAATCCCTTTGCCCCAAAAGCTCCACAATTCAGCGCGGGCGGCGGCGAAGGCGATGTGGGCGAGGCCGACAGCCCCCTGCCCGAGCGCGTGGCCGCACCCGCCGATGGCGGCCAGGTCGCGGCGGATAATGCTCCCGAAGTGGACGCGGTTCCTCTCCCTGATGACGCGGGTGTACGGGTCGTGGAAGAGCGCGGGCCTTCGGACACTCGCCCGGATGAAGAGGAGTTCGATACAATCGCTGATGGGCGCTCTTGGGAACAGAGCGCCTTTGACGGGGAAGGCCACGACCGGCTGAACACCCCCGAGCAGCAAGCCAGCCAGAGCCCCACCCCACGACCGCGGCAAATGGTCGAACGCAGCCGTTCCTACGGCCCCCTCAGGCACAGCACCACCGGCACCATCCGCATCGGAAAACTCGCTATTAATGCGCAGTATTCGGAGTTTGGCGAATATTGGACGCGGGTCGGAGAGATCATCGAACAGCGTTGGCGAAACATCCTCTACAATATGCAGGCCGTGGCTTTCAGCGGCGCGCAAGTCACCGTGAAATTCTACGTCACCCGGGAAGGCGAAGTGGAGGGCGTCGAAATCCTGTACTCAAATGCGGGGCGCTTGGCCGAAACAATCTCGACAGATGCCATCAGCAGTGAAGCCCCTTACTTTCGCTGGACGCCTGACATGATTTTGAGGATGGGCGACCGGGCACCCATGTCGATTACCTTTCACTATTGAGACATCCATGGACCTTCCCCTGCATCCGCGCGCCCGCGTCCTCACCCATCTGCCCATCGGACTGGTTGCCATCGATAAACCCGCCGGCGTCCGCTCCCACCCAAATGGATCCGCTCCGGATTCCCGCGCGGTTTTCAGCCTGCCCTATAATCCGGAGCTCGAAGCCTATGACAGCCCTGAGGGAGAAGGCATCCATCTTCTGCACCGCCTCGACAGTCCGACCTCCGGCTTGATTCTGTTTGCCACGCGAAGGGACGTGGCAAAGGCCGTGCGCACCGCCTTTGCCGACCACACCGTGGCCAAGACCTATTACGCCTTGGTGCGCGGACGCCCGACCCGCGACAAGGAGATCTGGCGTGACCGGTTGACGGTGAAACGGCACCGTGGGGTGCTCCGGGCCGAAACGGGTTCAGGGGATCCAGCCGAAACTGAAGTCGAACTGGTTGGCACGATCCAGGGGCCACCGCTCTTGTCCCTTCTCCGCCTGCGCCCCTCAACCGGTCGCACCCACCAACTGCGGGTGCAATGTGCTGCCCGCCGCCTTCCGATCGTCGGCGACGCCACCTACGGGGACTTCCGCTTCAACCGAAACTACGCCAAGCAGCAGGGTGAGAAGCGCATGTTCCTGCACGCTGCCTCCATCGACCTCCAAACGCGCGTCAACCCGATCCTCACCTTTGGCGGCGATTCGCCCGCTCCCGAGGCCTTTCCCCTCAAGTGGTGATTCCTGCGTCATGCCGTCATCCAACGGCACACCCTTCTTGAAGAGGGGGGCGAAGATCGCCTTTCTTGACGCGGGATAGACGGATCCCAATGGTCCCCCACTCTATGAACTTGGAACCGGATTGGCGTCAGGAGCCTGGCTCGACACAGGGCCACCTGGACAGGCAACAGGCAAACCCGTGGAATCCATGAGAAACCCACTGCTCTCCGGTGTGAATCACCCATTGAAATCGCAATCTGCCACCGCCATGCCTCCCAGGCTTGCCCCCCGGCTGCTCCATGGTCTGACCCAGCTTACGGCTGCCCATATTTGCGCCGGACAGCTCCCGCCACGAGAAGAAAAAGTGATCCCATGCTGAGCTTTGGAGCAGGCGCATTCCTTTTCGGGCTTCTAGCCCTGGCTGTCCCAATCCTGGCGCACCTGATCCAGCGCGAGATGGCGGTGCGCCTCCGCTTCCCCTCCATCCGCTTCATCACCCGCGCACACAAACCACGCGATGAACGTCGTCGACTGAGGGATCTTTTCCTTCTCGTATTGCGCCTCCTGGCCTTGGCCGCTCTCGTGCTGGTCTTTGCTCAACCCCGATGGGAGCCCAAGCCCGCAACCGCAGCATCTGAGACAGATGGCGAGACGATCCTGTTGGTCGATGCCTCAGCAAGCATGGCCGGATGGAACGGATTCGAGGAGGCTCGTGCCCGTGCGCTCAAGGAAATCGAAGAAAGGCCCGATCGACGGATCGGCATGATCATCTTCGCCCACGATATCCTTGCTGAACTTCCTCCGGGGAGCGAACCGCAGGCACTCAAGGCAGCCCTTGAAACCGGACGCCCCCACCCGGCCCGGGGGCGTCCGGGCGAGGCCCTGAATCGGGCGTTGAAAGCGCTCTCTGAAAACGAGCGAGGGGAGTTGATTATCATTTCTGATTTTGGCGAATCCACTTGGCTCACCGGGTTGCCAACGATCCCCACCGACATCGAGGTGGCTTTTCATCGAGTCGGTTCCGAGGAACGGTCCCAAGGCAATGTCGGCATTGTCGATCTGGATGTCTTCCCCTTCGCCGATGGCGGCTCACGCACCGTTGTCCGCGTCCGAAACTATGGAACAACAGCAGTGAGACTTCCTGTTCGAATTGAAGCAGACGACCAGGAGTGGAGCACCGTGGTGGACCTCCAACCCGGGCAGACCCGTCCAGTGCCCTTCGAGTCGGATTCGCGTCACCGGACAAAAGCGGTGGCGATTCTCCCTGAAGACGCCTATGGCGGTGATAACCGATACTACTTCTGGATGGGCCGCCCCCCGGCCGTTCGCGTCGTTGCTTTTCTTCCCGGGCTGGAGGAACCCGAACGTGCGGAAGACTTCTTCTTTGTTCGCCTCGCCCTCGAAGCCGCCGCTGAAGGCGATTGGGTCCAGTTTGCACCGATCGCTTCAAACCAGAGTTTCCTCGAAGCGGGTGCCTTGAGCGAAGCCGGAGCGGTCTTTCTCCCCGGAAGCATGGCCTATCTCGACCGGGAGCAGGCCTTGGCCGTGCGCCAGTTCTGCGAAAACGGCGGTGTCGTGTTGATCACGCCCGGACGCTCGGCCTTGCGGATGTTTCGCGAGATGGCGGCCGCCGGTTTGGGGAACCACCAATTCGAGGGAATGACCGCTCAGGCTGCCCATCTGGGCGAGGTGAGCCATCCCGGATGGATCCATCCCGATTCGAATCTGGGCCGACTGTTCACGGGTGCCGCCGCCCGGGACCTCCTCGGTATCAACGTGTTCCGCTATGCCCGCCTCCGGCCGGATCCGGCGGCAGAGGTTTTGATCCGCTCAGAATCCGGCGATGCTCTGCTCCTGAAGCAGGGGATCGGTCAAGGCCTTGTCTACCTCGCCGCCTTCGGCTTTGGACCAGAGGATTCAGACATCCGGGTACGGCCCAGTTTCGTGCCTTTGCTGCGCGAGATTTTCTCTGAGGCTGCCACCGAAGATATCACCGGCCTCGAGCTCGAAACCGGACAGGCGCTACCTGCCATTCTGGCACGTCGCGGAGGTCAGGCCACTTGGACAGACCAACCCGGGGCCTTCGAAATAGACGGGCTCCAAGCCGCCGTAAACATTGCCCCGTCCGAAGGATCTCCCGCACAGGTCGCTCCGAACCTTCGAGCGGATGAAAGAGAAGAAGCTCCGGCCCATCCCCACCCCTCGCGGGGGCTCCCTGAGAACGCACCATCCACCGCCAGCATTCCGCTCTGGCCCTGGATGGTGCTGCTGGCTGCGATCGCATTTGCTCTCGAAACCGCTTTCGCCTACCTCGGCGTTGTCCGGGAACGCCAACCGACCGACCACACGCATGGGTAGCTTTTACACTCAACTCCAGGACCTGCGTCGGTCCCTCAGGCGACGCCTTCTCACCGCCTTGACTGCAGCCGTCCTCGCCGCTCTGGGCCTCATCGCGATGACAGCCGAGGGACTCAACCGCCTCCAACCCTGGCAGGAATCCACCGCCCTCGGATTTTTCGCCCTGCTCCTGCTTGTCGCCCTCGTCGCCTTCACCGGCACGGGCGCATACCTCTGGCGAACCCACCGATCTCTGCGGCATCTGGTTGACCGCATTGAAGATCACCATCCCGAGCTGATGGACTCCCTTCACTGCGCTATTGAGCTGAAGGAACGCGAAGCCTTTCACCCGAACCCCATTGAGACCGCCCTTCTCGAACAGGTAAATGCCTCGGCTCGGCGAATCGACTTCCGGGCAGCTGTTGTGCCACCCTGGCTGGGCAATCGATCACTTGCCGCCTTCATTGCTCTCGGCATCGTTCTGGCCGCCAGCGCCACACAGCTTCCGGTGGCCCAAAAGGCCGCCTACCGGCTTTCGGATATTCGAACGGGTCACCTCAGCGGTTTATGGGTGGATCCAGGAAATACCGAGGTGGCCAGGAGACAGGACCTCCACATAAGGGCAGAGATACTTCGCTGGGAACACGTTCTCGAGATCGACTACGCCTTTCCAGACGAACCTGTGCGGACCGATCCGGTCTTCACCAACGCGGAAGGGTCCTGGGGGTTCACCTTCTACAACCCATCTCAATCCTTCCGCTATCGCCTCCGCACGCCCTCCCTCACCTCCCCTTGGTTTGATGTGGAGGTCTATGAACCGCCCCGCATTGA
This sequence comes from uncultured Puniceicoccaceae bacterium, assembly GCA_964403935.1. Lineage (GTDB taxonomy): Bacteria > Verrucomicrobiota > Verrucomicrobiia > Opitutales > Oceanipulchritudinaceae > SLLG01. The sequence goes on from CAYOIB010000042.1 coordinate 13,165, forward strand.
GGCGTTTTCGATGACCCTACAGCCTCCCGCCTACACGGCCTTGCCCAAAGCTATCCTGGAGACACCGGGCGCCATTGAAATCGTCGAAGGCACCCGTCTTGAGGTCTCCGTCGAGACCCATCCCGACCACAAAGTCTGGATTGAAATCGATGGAGACGCACGCGCCTTTGTGGGCACCGAAGCGGGTCGCCACCAAACGGGGTTTGTTGCCACTTCGAGCGTGCGCTACCGGCTCATTGTTCAGGACGAACACCACCGCACGACCGAAACCGCACCTTTCGATATCACAGTCGTTCCTGATGAGCCACCTCGCGTCGAAATCACCCGACCCGCCGAAGACATCACGATCGCGCCCGGGGCCCGGGTATCGATTGAAGCCTTTGCCACCGATGACTTTGGCGTGGCCCGAGGCGATCTCAATGTGACCCTCGCCGGCCGGGATCCTATCGTTTCGAATCTATATGAGGCAACCGGGGCACCGGAGCCGGATGTCGAGTTCATCCACCGGCTCGATCTCGATTCCCTGAGTGCGAACGATGGAGATGTCATTCTCTACTACGTCAGCGTCCGCGACAATCGCGAGCCTGCCAGCCAAGCCGCCCGATCAGATATCTATTTCATCGAGGTGCGCGCCGATATGGAGCCGGAAGAGACCGAGGGCATGGACGGCGAAACGCAGGAAGTCGATGTCCGGGCACTCATCATTGAAATCAAGCGGATCATCCGGGACACCTATCGAGCCCTTGCACTCCCTGAGGGTCGGGACAGGGTCCACACCAACCAGGAGCTATCGATCGCGCTGTCTCGGGTGCGTCTCGAAATCTGGGAATTGTGGCGGGAACTTCAGGCCCTTCTCGGTGGCACGGACCCCAACGGAATCCTTGCCTACCTGGAGCGGGCCAACACTCAGCTCGAGAACGCAGAAAGTCTTCTCAGCCGCCATCGCCCTGAAGAAGCCATTCCTCCCGAAGTAGCCGGGTTGCGGGAGTTGGTGGCCTTTGAAAACGAGTTGCGAAGCCAGCAGATTTCAAAAGACAGCAAAGGCTCCGGCGAGGGCGAATCCGAGGAAAGCAGTGAACCGAGCGGATCCAAAGAGCCTTCAGCGGAAGAACCCCCGCGCTTTGCCGAGCTCCCGCCTCTTCTCGAGGATCTGAATGTACTGATAGACAACCAATCTGCCCTCAACCAGTCAATGGGGCGCAGCAGCCGCTCCGGCGCGCCGACCGCCCACAACGAAGGCTTGGCGGCCGAACAGCGCGATTTGGAAGCGAGGAATCGCGACATCGCCACCCAGCTCGAACGCCTCGCTCAAGCCGCTCCTCTGGGTCAGTTGTTGAACCAGGCGGCTCACCACATGGGGGAAGCATCGAGTTCCCTTGGCGAGAATGACCCTTCCCGCGGCGAGCGTTACGGCATCCGCGCCGGAGAGGCCCTTGTGAATGCCGCTGCTCTGCTTGAAGGCCTGATCAACGAAACCGCAGCGGCCATGATGCTCGACTTGGCCCAACAGACTGAAGCCCTCGGCAGCCAACAGGCGGCAGCAGCCAGTCAAAGCGGAGAGGCGGCCTCCGGAAACCGACCTTCCGAGGGCTTGGAAGCCGCCCAAACAGAGTTGAACAATGCCTTCAACCAACTGCGGCAGGACTTCGCCCGCGTGGGTCAGGAGCTCCGTCAGCAGTTCCCGGAGACCACACGCCAACTCGAGGACGTAACCAGGGATCTCGAACGCGCCCGTACCGACGCCACCATGACGCGCGCAGGCAATGCCCTCCTCTACGAACGCTTCCAACGGGCCGAAGAACTCCAGACACAAGCGGCCGGTGACCTCTCGGCCGCCGCCAATGACCTGCGTGAGGCCGGAGCCGAGATTCCCATGCTCAACGATGCGGCGGTACGACGCGCCTTGGCTGAACTCGAACGCGGCCGCGGCGAACTGAGCGAGCTCGCCGCCGGGGACTCGAACGGAGACCCCTCCCAGCAGCCTTCCGGGGAGCAGCTGGCCAGCCTTCGCGAGCGCCTTTCCGCGATGCTGGGCGAAACGGCAGGTCGGCTCGACGACACTCTTCTTCGCGAGATGTCCGCCCAACTGGCGGAGCCAGGGGCCGCGTCCTCCTGGGCCGGCATATTGGGTGAAACCGGGCGGACGCTGGACCAGGCCACCCATGCCCTCCTTCGCCACCTGCAAAAAGCCTCTTCCGATCAAGTGCGGGACCGCGCGCGGCGCGAAGCCCCGCCCCGCTATCAGCGACAGGTAGACGAATATTTTCGCCGCCTTTCAGAGGAGGACCGCCAACCATGAGACGTCCGAAAGCATTGAGCACAAACTGATGTCCTGGGAACCCATCATCAACGGGTGGCTGCTTGCCGCTCTGACTGCACTCGGCATCGCAATCGTGATCGTCACCGGACGAGCCTCCCAAGAATTCGTGCCCCCCCGTCGCCATCGCCTCCTCACTCTCCTGAGGGTAGCCGCTGTCATCGGGGTCGCTCTTTTGGCGGGCCAACCGTTTTGGATACGTTTGCTGCCTGATCCCGAAGCGATTGAAGTCGTTGTCCTCGCAGACCTATCCGGAAGCATGGATGTGCGCGACCTTCCCGGCAGTGCCAGTCGATCCTCCGCGGTGGAAGCTCTCCTCGACCAGTCAAAGGATTCTCTCGCCACGCGACTGGCCCAGCGCCATCCCCTGCGCTTTTTCAGTTACCGTTCCGAACGGCAGACACTATTGCCGGGAACACCGTTTCCCGTGCCCGCAGGGATGACCGCGACGGGCGATGCCTTGCGCCAGACCCTCGTGCAGCGCAATGCCTCTGGCCGCTCCCTCGCGGGCGTGGTTCTCCTTTCAGACGGACAGGAAACCACCGGCGAGACCCGGATGATCGACGCAGGGCGACAGTTGCGCGATGCGGGCATTCCGGTCACCACCATCGGAATAGGAACCCCCGGTGAACCCCGCGACTTTTCGATAACGTTCAATCAGAATCGTCTGCCTGCCCAAGCCCATCAACCGATACAACTCCAGACAACGGCACGGAATCGTCTCGGCCGCGATGTGATTGTAGGGGTCGAACTGCTCGCCGGCTCAACCCCGATCGACCTCAAGAATATTGCCGTGCCTGCGAATTCCGACCTCAAGCTGGATTTTGATGTGCCCCCGATGCCGAGCGGTTTCCACAGCTACCGCATCCGGCTGACCGAGACTCTTGAGGGAACCAACCCCGCCACGGATCAGGACTACGCCACCGTTGAAGTGGCCCCGCCAGAGCGCTTCCGGATCCTGTATCTCGGAGAGAAGCTTCATCCCGAATTCCGCTTCTTGCGGCAAGTGGCTGATGATGTCGCACCCATCGCCCTTTACGGGCTCGTTCGGACGGCTGAAGAAACCTTCAATTGGACGCAGCCCACAACCCAAGGCGACACCGAGGCCATTGAACCTCGCGACACATTTCCCGGGGACGGCGCTTTCTTCCTCCAGTTTGACGCGGTTATCTTCGACCCCGCTTCGGCCCACCGCATGAACGAGTCGACATGGGCGGGCCTGAGAGGCCTCGTTTCCAATCGCGGGGGCGGCCTCCTCGTCGTCGGGGCCGTGCCCCCCGAGGTTGAAGAGCTCACAGGGATGCTTCCGATTCGGTCAACTGACGCCGTCCAGGTCCGCGAGGATCGGCAACTCGACCTCGAAGCAGACCCTGTCTTCTCGGAAGGTCCTCGCGGGACTCTCTTCCAACGCCCCAGCGTCTTTCTCCCCGCAGGGATGCCTGCCTTCCGGGGAGAAGCCAAGCGCGGGGCCGTGCCTCTGGCCGTTGCCGCAAATAGCGGAGATCTCTTTGCCGCCGTCCAGGCTTACGGCGGCGGACGCGTCGCGTGGCTCGGGACGGCTGATACCTGGCGATGGCGTCTCGATAGCCGCCGAAGCTTTCAACAACACCGGGCTTTCTGGTCGGAACTCCTCAACTGGCTCGCCTCCAGCACCCGCCCCCGCGTGGAAATCCCGTTGCAAGGTCAGCGGGTCTCGACGGAGGATTTAGCCGATCTCGATATTTCTGTGCGCGGAAGCGACTTCCTCCCGGAACGCGAGGCCCGCGTCGAAGCCATTGTTCAGGGTCCGGACGGAGAGCGCCACACCCTCCTCCTGCAGGCGAACACCAGAGAACCGGGGCGCTACACGGCCCGCATCCAGCCTTCAGCAGCCGGAGAATACCGGATCGAATACCGCATTGAATTCTCCGACGGAGAGGTCCTCACCCCAGAGGCTTTCTTCGCCGCCTCTCCGGGAGGAGCAGAATACACCGATACCCGGCTTCGGGAGGATTCCTTGCGGGATCTTGCCCGGATCACCGGAGGACGCTACTTTGATTGGACAGAAGCGAAAGACCTGCGTGAGGTTCCGCTTTCCGGCAGTGTCCCCCAAGTTGAACGCCCGATCGACCTCACAAAAACCTGGCCCTTCTTCCTTTTTCTGGCCGCCATCTTCTGCCTCGAGTGGTGGCTGCGCCGCCGTGTCGGCTTGAAGTAAGCCCTTCCGATCATGATACAGCCCCGCTCCTTCTTCGTGCTCCGCATTTTCGCTGCCTTTCTCGGCCTCGCGCTTACGGCCGTTGATGGACAAAACAGACCCATCATTATCAGTTCAGACAGGACTTTCCCCGAGCCCCATCCGAACGCGCTCCTGGATCCTGAACGCGAGGAGACGATAGACCGGGGGCTGAGCGACCTTCAATCGGATGACGTGGACCGGCGCATCGCCGGGGTGATGATTCTCGGAAAGTACCGGGATATCGCCGCTCAAGAAGCCGTCATCCGCGCATTGGATGATGCCGCCGTCCGCGTGCGGCGGGCAGCGACGGTCGCTTTGCTTGAGGATCGGACCAGCACCAATCCCGGACGCGCGGAAGCTCTTCTCCAGATGCTCGGAGATGAGGATACCGAGATCCGTCGCCTCGTCTCCTATGCCCTCCCGACCTTGCTTCACCAGCAATCTTTCTCGCCCGGCACGGGACTCATTCAACCCGGAGCCCCGGCCGCACCGACACCGGGCTCGGCAAGAATTCGCGAAGGGGTCTTGAAAGCCTTTCAAGACCCGGATGTCGTTGTCCGGCGCAATGTCTTGGCCGCTTACCCGTATCTCTCGGTTCGCCCGGAATCCGAGGTTCTCCTCCAACTGTTTGGAGATGAGGATGCGCAGGTTCGCTCGGCTGCCTTGACCCACGCCTCAAGGAGTTCACCGCGTCAGGCGCTCATCCAGCACGCTCAACCCCTCGCGACCGATCCTGATCCCTCCATCCGCCAACAGCTGGCCCGGATCATTGGCCAGAACCGAATACGGGAAGGCATGCCCCTTCTTTCTACCCTTCTCCAGGACAACGCCCGGGAGGTCCGGCTCGAGGCAAGCCTCGCCTCAATGCAACTTCAGCCAGATCCGGCACAGGCCGCCGATCTCGTTGATGCCCTCCTCGCAGGCGAGCTCTCGCAAGAACAAATCCGGACCTTCCTCCCGACCCTGCAATATCTGGGCCCGGAAGGTCCCGATTTTCTGCTTCAGATTCTCGCCGAAGGAGGCCCGCACATCCGCATGGAGGCCGCACGTCTTCTTGTCCTTCATGAGCGCTTTCCGCATGAATCGCAATGGATTCGGCAACTCGTAAACGATCCAGCGGACAGCGTTCGCCAAGAGGCCTTTCAGAGCCTTCGTTTCCTTGCCGCCAACACCAGCTCTACCCTCGTTCAGCTCCTGAGCGAAAGCCCGCATGAAGACGCCCGGGACCTGGCGATTACCTTGTCCGCCTCCCTCCCGGACGATGAAGCCTTTGATCCCCTGTTGGACCTCATCCTTGACGAAGCCACAACCACTCGAATCCGCGCTTTGCGGGAGCTCCATCGAAGGCAATTTCCCCAGGCATCAACCTTGGTGGCGCGGTCGTTAAATGATCCCGATCCCATGATCCAACGGGCGGCCGTGGAAATTATGGCAAATGGACGACGCCCTGAAGATCTCGCGACGCTTCGGTCCCTCGTGCATGAGCGCCCGAACGAGCCATTGGCCCTCCTGGTTCGGAATGAGCTCCGGCGACGCGGAATCCCGCTGGAGTGACGGAATCCTTAACGGCTCCGATTCTCTTCAACCGCAACCACCTCCCCGTTGCGAAGCACAACTCGCATCACCTCGTCCTCTCGGCCACCGGTGTGCACCCCAACCCCGGTTCCAACAGACGACCGGTACCCGCCCGTGCTTCCGCCCAAGCCGAGAGAAAAGCCAGGACGCGACTTCGTGTAAATCCACACCTCCTCGGCACCCGCCCCGCTGGTCCGGGTGACAATCCTGTCCGGCTCTCCCAAGGCAAGGCGCGCCATATCGGAAGTGTACCCGGGCTCCACCAGGCCGACCCGGACATTGTCCTGCACCTCGGGCGGAAAACTTTCAAATAGCTCCCGTTCGGAGCGAATCCGGCTTTCAGGTGTTGAAGCACAGCCGCAGATCCAGATGAGGATCGAGCAAAAGAAGAGGTGAGGCCTTAAGATACGAGAGAATGGATTCTTCATAATGAACATGGAGCTCACTCGCGCGGTTTGTCCGCGTGAGCGCAATGCCTGCTTGGGAAATTGTCTTATTGCGATGGATTTGGGTTATTTTCCTCCCAAAGGTTAAACTACCCGAAACGCACTTCTTGTCCATTCGCACAAAACAATCGAGCGGTTCCCTACCGGCGCGTGAACCAAGACATGAGCGACCGGACAAAACCCGAATTTGAGTCCTTTTCCGCTTCCTCCAGTGCCAAGTCTTCTTCGAGGTCAGCCGCCGCCTCGTCCGGCTCCGCTTCAATCGGCATTTCCTTCACTGGATGAATTGGCGGAACCTTCCGGCAGCGGCGGAGCACCTCTGAATAAAGGACCGGCTTACGAAAGAACGGGACGCCCGCTTGGTTGAGAACCGCCACGTCGGCCATCGTCAGAAATCCGGAAACAACCACCGCAGGAATGCCGCTGCCCTTGCGCACGCGATCGATGACAAAATCGATCCCGCGCCCATCGGGCAGGCGGTGATCGGCAATAATCAACCCGATCCGTCTCCGCTCACTCAGAATATGATGGGCCTCCTCCAGGTTTGCAGCCTGATAAACTTGGTGCCCCAGATTCCGCATCTGCTCCGCACCCAAGGCACTGATCTCAGCCTCGTCTTCTATGAACAGAATCTCCATTTGCTTATGCCTGGCATATTTTACCAGAACCTAACTCTCGTGATGTCTATTTTCAACACATCCCTGAGGCTTAAAGGCAACTAGATAATATACCCTGGAGGCCGACGAAGAAGCCGCCGCCCGTCCCCTCTCTGACCCGCCTCCGGATACGGGTAGCTGTCAGAAACGAGACGGACCGGCTCCTGTAAGATCAAAAGCACGCCTGAACATCAGGCCAAGCTATCAGGAAAAGCTCAGCCCCTTCACATGACGGCTGTAGAGTTGAAGGGCGTCGGGATCCAGCACCCGCTCTCCGTCAATCTGAAAATCTTCCAGGTGAACATTCTCCACCGGACGCTCCGCCACGAAGCCACCGATTAAAGATACGGCGTTGTAGTAATTCTCCACCGCACGGATCTTCTTGAATCGGATATTCCGAATTTGGCCGCGCTCCTTATCCAAGCTGTAGCGGGAGAACATAACCCTCAGGTCGATGAGCCTATCGTAGTAGTGCTCTACCCGAATATCCTCATAAAGAACATCTTCCACCAGCGTACGATCGCCGTTATGGACCGTGAAAACCCCGCCTTCCCCGTGCGCTGCGACAACATCGATATTCCGAAAGACAATACCGCTCATGCGCGTGCAACGGGTCTCAAAGCCGATTTCAAGGGCATTTCCCGCCTTGTCGTTGTACATCGTGCAATTCTGCACCAGCACATTCTCCACGTTCGCGTGAAAGCCGGGATGATCCTCCGGAAGCTGGCGGACAAAGTAGCCCCTGTCCATGGCCTTGATCGCGATGCAGTCGTCATTATTTCGGAGGCAGCAATCCTCCACCAGGATATTCGAAGAGCCGACAATATCGACCCCGTCCGAACTGACGCAGGCACCGATCTGCCGAATGTTGCGGACGACCACATCCCGCGATCCCCCAATGACCAGCATCCAGGTGGAGGGGTTCAACATCGTGATCCCCTCGACCCGGCTGTTCGTGCAAGTATCCAGGAAAATTGAGCGAATACCGCCCAAACCAGCCGAATAGGCCGAGCCATCAAGAACACCGGCCCCATCAATCGTAATATCCTCGGCATTGTGCGCCTGGACCGCTCCTCGCAGAACCCCACCTGGTTCCAGATAAAGCCGCTCCCCGGTCTTCAATATCTTGATGCCTTCGTTGAGACGTTCTCCCGAGCGAACATAGTGGAGGCCCTTGGTGGAACGGTCCGGCAAATCCGATTTTGTCAGGGGCTGATGGCCGTAGAGATAGAGCTCCCGGTTGCCCGGCCCTTCCAACATCAAGCACACGGGCCGATCCCATGTGAAATCAATCTGGTTCCCCGCTGCACTCCAACGGATGCCCGCTGACGCCGGTCGCAGGGCGCGCGCCCCGAATTCTCCCTTTGCTGTGACAACAACCTCCAGCGGACGGTCAAACCATACCTGGACGAAGTCGGCACCTTCGGTCGTGAAAACAGGAACCTTCGTTCCGTTTATCTCCACTTCGTAAGTGGGAGACTCAGTGAAACCCGGTAGCGTCCCCAAAGCGGAAAACTTCGCCGTGGAGAAAAGGGCAGGAAAGATAGGATGTGATGTAATCATAGAAAAAACAGGGTTAGATTGCTCAGTTGTTACTACAAGTAAGGTTTGGGATACACCAGCACCCTTTATCTGCAATAGCCAAGTCCGGCAGACGCTTGATTCTCCAACCGGCCAAGCAAGCTCATGCCGCCAGAGGCCTCCCCCGCCCTCCCGAAATAGACAGGCCGGCCAGCCGGCAGATGGAATAGCTTGCCTCCGATACTATGGTGCGCGACTTCGCCACCAAGGGACAGACAGACCGTGCATCAGACGATGTGGAGATGATAAAGCAGCACCGTGCGCAGCCCCTTTCCTGCGCGAAGCCGAACAACCCCGGGAACCCTGATAGCCGATGTTGCCTGCGTTGTCCACGGGCCGCTCCCGGAGCTTCAGGAGCCCGCAGAATTACGCCGATTGACACGGCCGCGCGCGCTCAAGCACGTTTCGCGCCCGCCTCGCTGCGGGAAGCAGTGAGGCGCGGTGCCGGTGTGCTGCCGCCCAGCGCCAGCGCGGCCGCCCCGAGGGCATAGACGCAGAGCCCGACCAAGGGCACCACCCAGAGCGCGTGCCACCCCACGAGCAGGGCAAAGCCCACCGCTACAACAACAGCCCAAAGAACGAGCGCCCCCGTGATGGCCAGCGGAATGGCGCAGAAAAACACCCCTTTAAGCAGGGCGGCAACGAGAGCTACCAGAGCCACAAAAAAACGAACAAACGGCATGATTAATGGATTTGAGCATACAGCCTTATCCATCCTCTTTGAGACCGTCAATCAATCACGCCCACACTTGGAACATAACCGCCCCTTGATTGATGTGCCCCGCCGAAATCGGCGGAATTGACAGAATGAGCCGGAGTTGACCCATTGACCGGGCTGGTGAGCGGTGACGTATTCTCCGGGAACACAAAGCCGTACTTGGAATGAGAATAATTTCGTTTCCTCAAAATAGTCAGCACCGGGCAGTGAGGTTGGGTATGGGAGCCGGGGTTCGTTGGCCAACGATTGTTTTAGACCTCTCAGTGGGGAGAGCGACTGCTCATCGCCGCAGCTGCGACTGCTGAGGGCAAGCCGGTGGATTTTGTCGGGCCCGCTGTGCCTATTGGCCGTACGGGCTCGAGCCTGCGGTGAGTGGGTCAGCCTTGGGCGAGGGTGCGTTCGCGGACAGGACTGTGATCTCTGAAGTATTCGATAAGGAGGGCGCGACTCTGATAGGGAAGCAGGGTTCGTTTGGCCGACGGTTGATCGATGATTTTTCGGAGTTGGGGGAAGCGACTTCCAGCACCGGCAGCGTCGTAGGAATTGAAGGCGATGCAGAAGGTTTCATTGTCCTGTATGTTGATACCCGCAGGGGTTTCTACGCCCCGGATCCAATGCTGCCTGCCCTTGCGTCCAAAGCGGATGCGAATGGCCCCGATAAGGCTGCGGGGGTGGTTGCCCGAATGCGCCTCTTCGGCGATCGCCCTGATCTCCGCCGCAGTCAGGTGGGCGATGACAATGAAATTCTCAAAGGGAATGATGTCCCAAAGGTCTCGAATCGTCTTCGGACCTGCTTCAAAGGACGCACGCTGGTAAAGCAACCCATGAAAAACGGCGTCAATGGCGACCTTTCGTTTTCCCAGACCGGCGAGGATTGAAGTGGC
>CAYOIB010000043.1:0-23103 GCA_964403935.1 uncultured Puniceicoccaceae bacterium
TCAGGCCAGCGTTTTGCCATGGGCTTCCTTCCCAGCCGCCTCGCGGCGGCCGCAGTTGCCCTTCGGTCAGGCCTTCCCCTTGCCGGGTGGCCAAGAGACTTTCCTGACCTGCGTTCATGATCCCTCTTAAGCAGGTGCGCCCTGCCAGGCGCATACAAAAAAGGCTGAAGGGCGAGACCTTCAGCCTTTGATAAAGCTGCGTAGAGATTTGCTTTGGCAAACTTAGTAGCGAATAGTCACGACAGCAGTTCCTGTCCGCTCCACAAAAGGACCGTCGCTAAAGCTGTAGCCAAGCCCGAAACCAACTCGTTCGGAGATCCAGTAGTGAGCATTGATTCCGAAGCTCCATTCTTCGACGTTCGCTTTGTCAAAGCGTCCAAGCGCAATCCAAGGCGTGATGCTGAAAGCATCGTTTACGTTGATTTCAACGCCCCCTTCCGCGCCATAGAACCAGCTGTCGTCTTTGCCGCTGCCATACCATAAACTACTTTGCTTCTGCCAGCTCCATCCTGTGAGAACACTGAAATACGGGCGGAAAATATCATACTCTGTAAAAGCGGTGACACCAAGCGTAGCCTCGTATGAACGGTGCCGGGTGCCATGCCCGCTCATGCGGCTATAGCTATGAAAGCCGGTGATATCCAAACCAAAATGATCCTGATGGATCACATTATGATTCACTTGGATGCCCCCGCCAAAGCCATCGTAGGCATCTGTTGCACTCACACGCGTATAGCTGAGACCTGCCAGAACGTAGTTTTCACCGAGAAGCCCAGCAAACGAAGCTGTCGCCGAGATAAACAAAGCCGTTAGGCTGAATAGTAGTTTTGATGTTTTAATCATTTCGTGTTTCTAATTTGGTAAGGCTCCCCTTGGGAGGAACTCGGAGGAGACTGAGTCGTGCCGAAAGAATGTAAAGCTATAATGGGTTCTTTTCAGGGTTCTCCTCACGAGCCTATCACCTCATGTCGATCTGATAATTACCATTCAATTATCGATGATCATCTTGATCTTTTCATCTCAAAACAAAAAAGCTGAAGGGCGAGACCTTCAGCCTTTGCATAACGCAATGAAGAGGAGCTTAATAGCGAAAAGTCGCCATTGCCATCCCGGTGTGTTGCTTCTGGGGACCGTCGGTGACGCTGTAACCCACACCCACGCCCCATGACTCAGACAGCCAATAGTGTGCATCGAGAGCAAAGACCCAGGTCCAGTCGCCGAGCCTGTCGTCATCGGTGCCCTGCAATTCGATTGAGGGTGCGAGGCTCAGCTCATCGGTGAGGGTAAATTCCACCCCACCCCGGAGACCATAAACCCAGCTGTCGTATTTTTCCCGACTAAAGCTCTCCCGATGACTGGCCCAGACCCAACCGGTAAAAACGCCGACAAAAGGCCGAAGGTTGCCCATTTCAGAAAATGCGGTCACTCCGATCAGAGCTTCGTTGGTGCGAAATTTCTGCGAATAAGGAGCGTTTATCTCAGTCTGTTCCATGACTCCATACGCCTCGTAAACGGGGTTGAGAAGAGTCAGATCCGTGCTAAGCCCTGTTGGCTGATAGTTGTCATCAGAGGAAACGCAATCAGAGCAATATCCGGAAGAGCCTTTGATGCGTCCGTATGCGTAGGATGCATTGAAATCGATTCCATAGTTGGTGTTACGGACGATGTTATGATTGAGGTTGGCTTCGGCGCGCCATCCGTCGGTGCCGCCGCTGGAGCTCAAGCGGGTGTAGCCGAGGCCAGCCCCCGCGTAATTTTCACCGAGGAGCCCTCCAAACGAGGCTGCAGTTGATCCGATGGCAAGAGCAAGGATGGCAAGCGTTTTACATGGTGCATTCATGATTGGTTTTGGGTTTGGTTGACGATAGACAGTTCAAAGAGCCCTCTTGGCTCGAGGGTCTATGTTCGTCATTTAGCGACCTCTTGTAAAGCTTCAGGGAGACTTCCTTGTAAAAAGAAGGAAGTTGGATTTCCCTCCACCTAAAGAATTTGTGGAATGACGGCTACGCGGTGGCCAGTTCCTTGGCTTCGCCGCTGGACTTGTCGAAACGCATCGAGACCATACGCGTCACCCCACGTTCCTGCATGGTCGCCCCGTAGATGGTGTCGGCGATACTGATCGTCCGCTTGTTATGCGTGATAATGAGAAACTGGGAATACTCCAGAAACGACTCCAGCATCTTGCAGAAGCGCCCGATATTGGCGTCGTCGAGCGGAGCATCAATTTCGTCGAGAACGCAGAACGGGCTGGGTTTTACCATGTAGATGGCGAAGAGGAGCGCGACGGCCGTCATCGTCTTTTGCCCGCCGCTAAGGAGGCCGAGTGATTTCAGGCGGGTCCCCGGAGGTTGCGCCGTGATCTCAATGCCGGATTCCAGAACATCTTCGGCATCGACCAGCTTGAGGTCGGACTGGCCACCCCCGAAGAGCGTCTCGAAGGTATAGGTGAAGTTCTTGCGAACCTGATGGAAGGTGTTGGCGAAAAGCTCTTGGCTGGTGGTGTTAATTTCGTCGATGGCGCGAACGAGTTCGTCCTTGGCCTTCCAGAGGTCGTCACTTTGGGTCTGAAGAAACTCGTGGCGCTCCCGCAGGTCCCGGTATTCTTCAATGGCAACCAGGTTGACCGGTCCCATCCCGAGCAAACGAGCGCGCAGGGCCTTGACCTCTGTCTGCACGGCTGACCAGTCCGGCTCTTCCACCCCTTCCAGTTCTTCGGATGAAGGTTCGGCCCGTTCTTCGACGACAGGCTCGTCATCGCCTTCATCATCCTCGATGGCGACCCGGATTCTCTCGGGTAAAGGATCTCCGGCGAGAAACCATTCCCGGCGCCAGGAAACAGAAGCGACCTCCAGATCATATTCGCGCTGGATCTCGTCGACAATGAACTGGCGTTGTGACTGTTGCCGGGCGAGCTGGATTTCAGTCTGGTTGCTTTCCTTGGCGAGGCGATCTGCAGTGGCGCGCTTCTCGGTCGTCCCCTCCTCAATGATACGGATCGATTTATCGACCTCGGCGAGCGCGACCCGGTCCTTCTCCAAGGCCTCCATGACTGTTACCAGTGATTTTTCCACGGCAGCGGCCCGGACGGTCTGTTCCTTTTCTTCGACAATGAAAGCCTCGATCTGTTCGCGGAGATGGTCTTGCTCTTGACGCCGACGATTGATTTGGGACGAAGCCTGCTTTGCCTGGGTATCGATTTCGGCCAACGTCCGGTCGAGCATCTGGAGGCGCTGATTTTTCTCGGCGATTTCCAGGCGGATCTCGTTAAACCGGTCGCGCAAGGCTTCACGCTGGGCACGCAATGCCTCGCAACGCTGTTCCCCTTCGGAAATGGTGGCCTTCTGCTGCTCAAGATCGCCGGATGCCTGGGCCAATTCAGCCTGTGCGCGCTCCAATCGCTGTGTGGAATCTTCTTTGCCAGCGTTTAGCCTCTCGAGGTCCTTCGCCTTGCTTTCGGCCGTCCGCGCGTTTTGGTCGGCATTACGCTCCGAGCCCTTGAGCTGTGCCTCAAGGTTGGAAACCTCTTCAGCGATCTCCAGAACCTTCCGCCGCTGTTCGTCGATGCGCTTTTCGGCGGAATCAATCCGCCCTTCGGCTTGAGACGCCTGCTGCCGCAAGAGGTCTTCGCGCTCCTTCAGCGCGGCGATTTCAACTTTCAGCTTCTTGATTTCATTCGCCCGGGTCAAAAAGCTCTGGTCCTTTTTCGAGCGCATCCGCCCGGCAAGGACAATTCCGCGGGCATCAACAAGTTCGCCCTCTTCCGTAGCGACAAATTGAAAAGCAAAGTCTGGATTCTTTTCCCAGAATTCGAGGAAAGCATTGAGGTCGGCGCAGTAGTAGCATCCGTTGAGGAGATTCGCCACCAGTTGGCCGACGCTGTCATCTTCCGCTCCGACAGCTTCCCATGCGGGGACGAGCCACTCTGGAGGCGCAACTCTTGAAGGGGCAGCTTTTGCCCCTGGAATGGGCACAATCAGGCTCGCCCTTCCGAGGCTGCCTTCCCGGAGGCGCAGCGCGATCTTCCCAACGCGCCCGCGTTCGCCCACGATGACACCGTCCGCCGCCGCTCCAAGCAGGATCTCAACGACACGCTCGGCCGCCGGCTTTACGCGGAGGCTCCGCAGTAGCAGCCGGATATCCTCCGGGGCGATCACGTCCTTGATCTTCCCTTGCATGATGGCTTTCACCCCATCGGAAAATCCTTCGAGTTTCTCCTGCAGACTTTCGAGAACACCCGTCTGCGCCTGGGTTCCGGCAAGCTTGCGGCCGTTCTCCTGAATCTGCGTTTGCACCTCACGAAACTCCTGCGTCATGCTGGCGGCGTGCTCACGAAGCTCATTGACTCGGGTATCGCCTTCGATGCGATCTTTCCGGCGGGCTTCAAGGGCCTGTCGCAACCGGACGACCTCATCCTTCAGGATAGCGGACTCCTCTTTCAAAACATGTTGTTCATCAAGGAGGTTAGCGTGTCGGACCTGATAGGTTTTCAGATCGACTTCGAGCGTGGTTGAATTTGAGCGCAACCGCGTTACGGCGCTCTCCTTTACGAGAAGGGCCTGTTTCGAACGTTGGAGCGCCGACTCCGCTTCACTGAGCTCCTGCTGCAGTTTTCCGAGTTCTTCGCTCCGCTCCTTGAAGAGGTCGTCCGAAGCGCCGAACATCTCGAGCTGTTCCTGTTTCACCTGCTTTTCGCCGGCCGCACGCTTCGAAAGAGCCTCCACCTGATCCCGCAGGCTTCCGATCTCGCTATCGATCTCGGCGATTCGTCGCTTCAGGTCCTCTCGACGGACCTTGGCAAACTCCGCCTTGTTCTGGGCATTCTCCTTTTCGCTCCTGAGGTCAAAGACATTTTGCTGCGCCGCCTGGAGGCGCTCGGTCAGTGTCGAGCGTGCTCCGCGGTATTCCGTGAGGCGGGTATCGGTCGCATCCAATTCGGCTCGAATCTTCCCCAACTGTTCTTGCAGGAACGTGTCCTTCCGCTCCAGTTCGGCAATCTCTGCTGCCAGGCTTGTGAAGCGTTGGGCCCCATGGGCCAATTCGAGGTGCGTGAGGCGGTGTTTGATGCGCTGGTAACGCATGGCTTTTGCTGCCTGGCGCTTGAGCGAACCAATATGGCGGTTGACCTCCTCCATCACGTCCATGACGCGGGCAAGGTTGGTGTCCACTTGCTGAAGCTTGCTCAAGGCTTCGCGTCGCTGGGCCTTGTAGCGCGAAATACCGGCGGCTTCCTCGAAAATGGCCCGGCGCTCCTGCGGATTGGAGGAAAGGACTTGGTCGATCTGCCCTTGCAACATGAAGGAATAGCTCACCTGCCCCACCCCGGTATCGAGAAAAAGACGCTGGATGTCCCGCAGCCGGCAGTGCTTTCCGTTCAAGTAGTAATCACTGCCGCCATCGCGGACGACCCGCCGGGTGATCTCAACCTCAGAATAGGCCGTGCCCAACTGCTTTTCACATTCGGTGAAGACAAGGGTCACTTCGCAGAGGTTCACGGGCTTGCGAGTGGTCGTCCCTTGGAAAATCACCTCCTGCATGGCCCCTGCCCGAAGCGATTTCGCACTCTGTTCCCCCAGAACCCAACGGAGGGCATCGGCAATGTTGCTCTTGCCGCAGCCATTGGGACCCACGATCGCCGTCACCCCAGGTCGCAGCTCCAGCCGCGTCGGGTTGGCGAAACTCTTGAATCCGTTTATCCGCAGTTCTTTTAAATACATCGGCGTCCCCGTCGGTGGGAAAACAGGCGATTCAAATCTGCCTCACGGCGGCAGCAAGGGAATTCTCCCACACCCGTTCAGGAGGCCGCTTCCCCGGTCTCACTCACGACCTGCGCCATCTCTGAGCTGTGCGCCCCAAGTCCCATCTCCTCGTCTTGCGGGGGCGCTTCCGGCAGGGTCGCCTTTCGGATCCACTCCGATATTTGGTCTGGGGAAAGCACGTCGCTCGCCGGGAGTTCTTCCAGGCTCCGGATGCCGCAGAGCTCCAGAAAGGTGTCCGTGGTCGCATATTGAAGAGGTCGCCCCGGTAAATCCGCCCGGCCCACCACATGAACCAGCTCTTTTTCGATCAGCTTGTTAACTGCGCTGTCCGCCGCCACTCCGCGCACCGCTTCAATTTCTGAGCGGGTGACAGGTTGCCGGTAGGCGATTATTGCCAGGGTTTCCAGGGCTGCGCTGGAAAGGCGCTGGGGCCGCGGCTCGTCCCGAAGAAGCCGCACCCAATCCGCATAACCCCGAGCCACCGCCAATCGGTAGCCATTGGGCCCCTCAATAATGCGCCAGACCTCGCCCTGCTCCTCCAGGTCTTTTTCGATTTCAGAGATTGCATCACGGATTTGCGTGCTTGTGAGCAGTGAAGGCACCTGTGCCAGAAGATCGCGCATAATGCCCTGCTCCCCTGCTGCGAGGGTTTCCGCCTCCTCGGCCTCGGCCTCCTCTTCGCGCTGAGCGTGAAAGCGCGAGATCACGGCCTGCACATCTTTGGTGGACAAAGCATCACTGGACGAGAAAAGCAGTGCCTGCAGAACCTTCTTTAGATTGAATTCCATGGGCTGGCCAAAGGGGCTATGCAATCCTTCTTTAAGTTGCTTAATGCGAGGGCTTAAATGGCGGAGGGTGAGGGATTCGAACCCCCGAGACCTTTCGGCCTAACGGTTTTCAAGACCGCCGCGATCGTCCACTCTGCCAACCCTCCGGCTGTTGCTGGTAAAACGTGTGAGCTAGGCAAACCCTGAACCTCGGTGCAATGCAAAAAGCCTATCCTTGAGGCGGCCTTTCCGCCCTCGCCTCATTTCTGGACAGAGGGGCCCGGGGGTGCGTGCCTACGCTGTGTCAGCGAATCTTCCCCATATCGACGAGCGAGAGCTTCCGGATGGCCGGGTGCTTCCGGATCTCCTCGAGGGCGGCGGCGGGTGGTCGGCTATCCAGTCCGCATATATTGAGGGCGACGCCGCCGACGGAGTTCCGGCTCAATGACATATTGGAAATGTTCAGGTCATACTTGGCCAAGACGGTACCGAGCATGCCGACAATTCCAGGCACGTCCTGATTCTCAAATACCAAGAGAAAGTTCTCATCCAGGGGTGCCTCAACATCGCGGCCGTTTACCAAGGTGAGCCGCGGGCGTTGTGATTTTCCGATAATCGTTCCCTCGATGACAGACTCGCCACCCTTACGGCCATGAGCCTCAACCCGGATCAATTCGGCGTAGTCGCGCTCAAGGCTGGATTTGACGATCTCGCCTTCAATGCCAAGTCGCTTCATGACACGTGGGGCGTTCACATCATTCACATCCTCGGCAATACGGTTGAGGTAGCCTCTCTGGATGGCACGGTTCAGGGGGCGCGTTTCAACATCCAACAAGCGTCCCGAGTAGGTGATCCTGAGCTTCTCGACCTGCTCGGGAGCAATTTGCTGGAGGAAGGTTCCCAGTTTGAAGGCCAAGGCCAGATAGGGTCGGAGAATCTTGAGGGTCTCCGGGTCCACCGAGGGGGCATTGACGGCGTTTCGGACCCATCCGCCCTTGAGTGCTTCCACGACGCATTCGGCAACTTCCAGGCCGACATTCTCCTGTGCCTCCACCGTCGACGCCCCGAGGTGAGGCGTCATGACAACCCGATCCAAAGCCCGCAGGGGGCTGTCATCCGGAAGCGGCTCGTCCTCAAAAACATCCAATCCGGCAGCGTAGACTTTGCCTTCAGCCATGGCCTCGGCCAAGGCCGCTTCGTCGACGAGACCACCACGGGCGCAATTCATGATCCGGACACCTCGCTTCATCTTGGCGAAGGCCTCCCGGTTCAGCATGTTTGTCGTCGCCTCGGTCTTTGGCATGTGGACGGTGATGAAGTCTGCTCTTTTAAAGACTTCATCGAGTTCGGCCGTCTCGACGCCGAGTTCCTGTGCCCGCTCTTGTGTCAGATAGGGATCATAGGCCAAAACGGTCATGCCAAAGGCTTTTGCCCGTTTGGCTACTTCGGTGCCGATCCGCCCCAAGCCGAGGATGCCGAGGGTCTTCAGGTAGAGTTCGGAACCTCCAAAAGACTTCTTGTCCCACTTGCCCGCTTTCATAGAAGCGTTAGCCTGTGGGATGGGACGGGCGGAACAGAGCAGGTGGGTGAAGGTCAGTTCAGCGGTCGCAATGGTGTTGCCTCCCGGGGTATTCATGACGATGACCCCGCGATCGGTTGCGGCCGAAACATCGATATTATCGATCCCGACACCGGCGCGTCCAACGGCCTTCAGCTTCGGTGCAGCAGCGACGATCTCCGCCGTGATCGAAGAGGCACTCCGGACGATGATGGCATCGGCATCTACAGCCAGCTCCTTGAGCTTTTCCGCTGATGAACCGTAAGCCTCCACCACCGTCATGCCTTCCTGCTTGCGCAGGTAAGCAACCCCGTTCTCCGATATTTTGTCTGCTACCAATATTTTCATGAGCAAAACGTGCACCCTAGGGATCGACTTGTGCCGAACGCAATGCTTGAAAGTGGGCTTTTCGTGTGTGTTGCCCAGACCGACGGGCTGAGTTCGGTTAAGAGGCCCTCGGCCACTCGGTGGGGAGATTTGCCTTGTGTTAGCCTTGGGTAATAAACTAACCTTATTCACAGAATTTTCTTTTCTAATACCCCACCACCCCTGCGATGAGCAAGCCAGTGAAGCCCCATCGGGCTGTCGATCCGCCTCAGCCTGGTGTCCTCAAGGGTGCCGACCTTGGGGCCGCCATCTCTTCCGCCGCAGAGAGGCGGTTTTCTGCCTTCATGAAAAACCTCCCTGGGGCCGCCTTTCTGAAGGACGCGGAAGGACGTTATATCGAGGTAAATTCCGGATGGGAAGAGCTCTTCGGCAAAACCAGTGCGGAGGCCCTGGGGAAGCTGGATGCCGACATCTTTGATCCTGCTGTGGCAGAACGTCTGTGCGGGAGCGATCGCTCCATCCAGAAACGCGGCGAGGCCATCGTCGTTTCCGATGTTGTCGAGAATCAGTGGGGCCGGCGGCAGGTTCTTGTCACCAAATTTCCGATACAAGGGAGCGCGGGTGGAGGCATGGAGATCGGAGGCATCGTTATCGATGTAACGGCGAGGCAACACACGGAGGAACTCTTACGTGCCCGCCAGGAGGAGTTGCGGCAGGCGCATGAACGATTGCAGTTTCACGTCAACAACACGCCTCTGGCCATTATCGAATGGGACCGCGACTTTCGTATTATTCGCTGGTCTTCCCAGGCAGAGGTCCTCTTTGGATGGAATGAGTCCGAAGTGATAGGAACCCATCCTCAAGAATGGAAATTCATTCATCCCGAAGATGCAGGCAAAGTCCGGGCGGCGATGGATGAGCTGATGACGGGAAAGAAGCAACGAAATCATGTTGTGAACAGGAATTTCTCGAAGGACGGGGAGATTCGGCACCTCGAATGGTACAACTCGATTTCCCTGGATTCGGAAGGGAAGGTCTTTTCGATCTTCTCCATTGTCCATAACATCACGGAACAGATCCGCTCGAAGGTAGCGCTTCAGGGGCTCAACGCGGAGTTGGAGGCTCGGGTTGAGCAGCGCACGGAGGAACTTCGGGCCTCAAACGAAGAACTGGCGGCCTTCAGCTATTCCGTATCGCACGACTTGCGGGCACCGTTGCGAGGTATTGCAGGCTTCGCCCATGCTCTGGATGAAGAGGCCGGACATCTCTTTGATGAGACCGCCAGGAAATACCTCACCCGTATTCAGAACGCCGCTTCCCGGATGGGGCTTCTGATCGACGATCTGCTCAAATTGTCACGCCTGACCCGGGCCGAAATGCAGATGCAATGGACCGATTTTTCGCAGCTTGCGCGGGAAGTCGTTCAAGAAATTCAGAACGATCAGCAGGAGCGCCGTGTCCAGGTTGTAATCCCAGAGGCGCTCAACGTATGGGGTGATCCAGAACTGCTCCGAATCCTGCTTGAGAACCTGATTTCCAATGCCTGGAAGTTCACAGATCCGGTGGCGGAGCCTCGCATCGAAATCGGGGGCGTACGGGACTCACAAACCGGGATCACCACCTGCTTCGTGAAAGACAACGGCGTCGGCTTCGATATGCGTTATGTTCACAAGCTGTTCGCTCCCTTTCAACGATTGCACTCAGCTACGGAGTTCCCGGGCACGGGGGTTGGCCTGGCAACCGTCCAGCGCATTGTCCGGCGGCACATGGGCGAGGTCTCGGCCTTCGGAACACTGAATGACGGGGCCGCCTTCACTTTTACCTTACCCAGCCCCTCTCCAGAACATCGAATCAATGCCCAATGACTGAAAAAATCATCATGCTGATCGAGGATAATCCCGACGATGAAACCCTAACCCTGCTCGCTTTCAGAAAGAACAATATTCTCAACGAAGTGGTGGTCGCCCGCGATGGCGAAGAAGCGCTCGAATTGCTCCTTGGTGATGGCCCCGATTCCTTCACCCAGCGCAATCAATGGCCCTCGGTCATCCTCCTCGACCTTAACCTGCCCAAGGTCAACGGGCATGAAGTCCTCGAGCGCATCCGGCAGGATGAGCGCACCCGGATGCTCCCCGTGGTTATCCTGACATCTTCCAGAGAAGAGCAGGACCTGGTGGCCAGTTATCACCGAGGTTGCAACAGCTACATCCGCAAGCCGGTCGAGTTCGGTCAATTTGTCGAGGCCACCCGCCAGCTTGGGATGTATTGGCTTCTGCTGAACGACCTTCCGACGAATGAACGCTGAAGTGAACAGCACCAGAATCAAGAACCCGCGCATCCTCATCGTGGAGGATTCAGATGATGACGTAGAATTAACGCTCCACGAACTTCGTCGAAACGGCATCTATCCCATCTATGAGCGTGTCATGGATGGACCCAATATGCGGGCGCAGCTCAACAACAAGGAATGGGATATCATTCTCTGTGATTTTTCCATGCCCGGATTCGATGCCATGGAGGCGCTTTCAATCCTGAAGAAATCAGGACAGGATATCCCGTTGATCATCGTTTCGGGAACGATTGGGGAAGACCTTGCGGTGGCCGCTCTGAAACATGGTGCCAATGACTATCTCCTGAAGGACAAGCTGGCGCGCCTGGCCCCAGCGGTGGAGCACGAGCTTAGAGATGCCGAGGTGCGCCGCCAGCGTCGCCAGCTGGAGCGTTTCGCCAGCGGCCAGGTTGAAGTTCTGGAGATGATCATCGCCGCTCGGCCTCTGAAGGCAATTCTTGAGCACATCGCCCGGAGGCTGGAGGAGATGTCATCGGACGATACCCTGTGTTCCATCCATGTGGCCAATTCTGACGGCACACAGTTGCTCCATGGAGCAGCCCCGAGCCTGCCGGACGAGTACAATGAAGCCGTTGCCCCCTTGCCCATTCAGGAAGGTCTCGGCTCAAGCGGCACATGCGCGGTAACAGGCAAGATGGTGATCGTTGAAAATACTTTCACCCATCCGGATTGGGTATTCGCCCGGGATCTTGTCCAGAAGTATAACCTCAAGGCCTGCTGGTCTGTCCCTGTATTTTCCAGCGAGAATGAAGTTCTGGGTACTGTCGCGCTCTACCATCGCACCTCCCGAAGACCATCGACGGAGGAACTCCGTTGGGCTGAGGCCGCAACTCACTTGGTAAGTATCACCATTGAACGCACCCGGGCCATTGAGCGCCTCCGTGCGAGCGAAGCGTATATCCAGAGCACGTTTGCGGCGGCCCCTGCGGGTATCGCCATGACGGATGTCGAAGGCCGCTATATCCTGACCAATCCGGCCTACTGCAGGATTGTCGGGCGTTCAGAGGAAGAACTCCGGGGGCACGGATTTTTCAACCTCACCCACCCCGAAGACCGGCCGGAAATGTTGCGCCTGGTCCGCCGCCTGATCGAGGGTGAGATTCCGGACTTCATCATCGAGAAACGGTTTGTGAAAAAGGATGAGACCATTGTCTGGGCGCGAGCGAGCGTAACGCTCGTGCGGGGCGAAGATGGAGCCCCCAGGCATTTGATTGCGGTGACGGAGGACATCACCGAGCACCGCAGCCTGAAGCAGCAGTTTCTGCGTGCCCAGCGGATGGAAAGTATCGGCACGCTCGCTGGAGGCATTGCCCATGATCTGAACAACATTCTCGCGCCCATCACGATGTCGGTCGATCTGCTCCGCCATCGCTTGAAAGATGATAGCTGCGCTGATCTCCTCGAAGCGATTGCCGGGAGTGCACGCCGGGGCTCGGATATGATCCGGCAGGTTCTCTCTTTTGCCCGGGGCATGGAAGGTCGGCGCATGGAGGTCCAAGTGCGGCACCTTATCAACGAAGTTCACAAGATCATCCGCGACACGTTTCCAAAGAACATCGAAATACGGACCTCTGTCAGTTCAACCTTGAGCACGGTGATCGGTGATCCGACCCAGCTCCATCAGGTGCTGCTGAACCTCTGTGTCAATGCGCGGGACGCCATGCCCGACGGCGGGACGATCTATCTGTCGGCGGAGACTCGAAACATTACCGAAGAGGAAGCGGCCAAGGACCTCGAAGCCAATCCGGGAGTGCATTCCATCATTGAGGTGAGAGACAACGGGACAGGCATACCGGCCACGCTGATCGACAAGATTTTCGATCCCTTCTTCACGACAAAGGAAGTCGGCAAAGGCACTGGTCTTGGGCTCTCGACCTCACTCGCCATCATTCGAAGCCATGGGGGCTTTGTCCAGGTAGAGAGTGAAGGTGGGCAAGGCACCTGCTTCAGGATTCATCTACCCGCTTCAACCGAGGAGTTCGCTGAGATGAAAGAAGCCGAATCCGATGATCTTCCCATGGGAAATGGAGAATCAATTCTCGTAATTGATGACGAAATAGCCGTGCGTGAGGTCACCCGGGACATTCTGGAAACTTTTGGGTATAAAGTGACAATGGCTGCCCACGGGGCGGAGGGTGTGAGGCTTTTCGCAAAGGATCCTTCGCGATTTCACGTCGTTCTCCTGGATATGATGATGCCTGTGATGGACGGTTCCACCGTGATCAAAGCACTGGCGAAGATAGAGCCCCAGGCAAAAATCATCGCTGTGAGCGGCATTGCGGCCAATGGCCTCCAAGCCCGTGATCTGAGCGAAACGGTTAAGAGCTTTCTCGCCAAACCTTACTCGGCAGACACCCTTCTCAAGGCTATCCGGGATACTTTGGCCGAGGTGAGTCCGACAAGGCGATGAGGTGCTTTCGTGCAAGACTCCGCCAAAGCGAGAGTTGACGCCGCCTGCATCCGCTCTGAATTGTCCAAACAGGATTCATGTTCAGGAATTGCTCTCGTCCCTCCACTCATGCCTGCGTACGCCCCGGACAGATCCGGTGCGATTGTTCAATGCCATCCTGATATGAAGATCACGCGCCTTCCTGTTTCATCGGATGCCCACGTCTGGACGGGTGTGACAGCTTCGTTCCAGCCTGCTCTGATCGAGCAGCTTTCGGCGGTTTGTCCCAACAGTGTCAACGTCATCTTCTTGCGAAATCTGGGAGACGCGGCGAGAGACGCCGCTGCCCTCAAGGCTCTTGCGGAAGCCCTGCGCCCGGAAGCGAGGCATCCGGAGGTCTTCGTTCTGCCGGAGCTCCCCGAAGCGGATGACGAGACGCCCCGGGCCGCCGAACGGATTTATGATCGTCTGGCTGTGCTTACGCGTTTGGCGGCGAGTGCGAAAGAAGAACCTGGGGAGAAGCGCCTGTTCCTCTTTACGAATCCCCGTGCCTTCTTCACCCCGGTCCCGGACCGTCGTCACCTTCAGCGCTCCGAGATTCAGCTCCACCGGGGGCAAACGGTTTCTTTTGCCAAGCTTCAGGAAGAACTCGTCTCGCTGGATTACGATGCCGAAGCCCTCTGCGAATACCCGGGGCAATATGCCGTCCGCGGAGGCTTGATCGATGTCTATCCGGTCAATGCAGAAGCACCTGTCCGGATCGATTTCTTTGGTGATGAAATCGAGGATTTGCGCCAGATCGATCCGACCAGCCAGCGTTCCGGAACGTCCCTGGCTGAGATCACCATTGCTCCGCGACGCCTTGATTTTTCGGCGGTCCACCCGGACCATATCCTCGACTATTTCAGCGGGGGAACCAACTGGTATTTTGAGGAGCCCGATGCCCTCGCTCAGGAATACCCTGCGCAAGCGCAGCATTTTGCCCGCAAGGTTGGTCGCCCGACGGGATTCCAAGCCCTCTTCGCCTCAAGGAAGGCTGCCGCCGACACCTTTCATTTCTTCTGCGAACTCCAGGAACCGGAGACCCTCGCGCCGCGGAAGGCGGTCGTTCACGCCCTCCAGACGCAGAGCCTTGAGCTGTTTCGCGCCCGGCCGATGGATGAGCGCATCGGCTACGAGCGCATTGAAGACGAACGCGCCGCCCGCTTGGCCTTTCTCTCTCAGCTCAAATCCTGGCAGGACGCCGGGGAAGCGGTCATCGTCGTGGCCCACAATGAAGGTGAAGCGGAACGCTTTCAGGAAATTCTGCAAGGGACCGCTGAGCTTGAAGGCTTCGCGCCGCAGATCGTGCTGGCTCCCCTGCGCGGCGGATTTCGCGTCGCGGCAGATGCCTCGGGAACGAATCCGCTGACGTGGACCGCCATCGGGGGCAAGCGAGCCTGCACGCTTGTGTCCGACGCCGAAATTTTCGGCCGTTACCGATCCAGACCGGAGACGATCAAGCGGCGGCGGGTGCCCGTGCGGTCTCAAGTGGATCATTTGCTGGATTTCTCGGAGTTGGCTGATGGGGACCACCTCGTCCACCTCTCGCATGGGATCTGCCTTTTTCGCGGGCTTTCAACGATGGAAATTCGCGGAAAAAAGGAAGAGGTGATCTCCCTCGAATTTGCCGATCGCCTGACGCTTCATGTCCCGCTCCATGAGTCCCATTTGCTGACCCGCTACGTCGGGCTTTCAAAGGTTCATCCGAAACTGGGTAAGCTTGGCGGGAACACTTGGGAGAAAGCACGTCGTTCGGCGGAGAAAGCCACTCTCGATTTTGCGGCCCAGCTCCTGAAGCTTCAGGCCTCTCGCATCAAAGGGGGTGGCAACGCCCTCAGCCCGGATACGGATTGGCAGCACGCCTTTGAAGAATCTTTTCTCTACGAAGAGACACCGGACCAGCGAAAAGCCATTGAGGATACGAAGCGCGACCTTGAGCAACCGGTCGCGATGGACCGTTTGATCTGCGGCGATGTCGGGTTTGGCAAAACGGAGGTTGCCCTGCGCGCCGCCTTCAAGGCCGTGATGGGTGCAAAACAGGTGGCTGTCCTTGTGCCTACAACGATTCTGGCCCAACAACACTTCACCACCTTCCGCGAGCGAATGGCGGATTTTCCGGTTACGGTGGAGATGCTCAGCCGCTTTCGAACGAAGGCGGAGCAGGGAAAGATCGTGGAGCAGCTTGAGGCGGGAAAGATTGATATCATCATTGGAACCCATCGCCTTCTTGGAAAGGATATCCGCTTCAAGGACCTCGGGCTTCTGGTCATCGATGAAGAGCACCGGTTCGGCGTCCGTCACAAGGAACGGCTCAAGCAGGTCCGGGAAAATGTGGATGTCCTCTCCATGAGTGCGACGCCCATTCCGCGAACGCTCTATCTCGCCTTGATGGGCGCACGCGACATGAGCGTCATAGAAACACCTCCGGCAGATCGACTTCCGATCGAGACGATTGTACGAGCCTATGATCCTGATCTGGTGCGCCGCGCGATCCGGGCGGAACTGGAGCGTGGCGGACAAGTTTTCTACCTCCACAACCGTGTCCAGAGCATCGACGCCGTGGCCGCTCGCATCGGAGAGCTCGCTCCCGAGGCCCGCATTGCGGTGGGGCATGGGCAGATGAGTGAAGACGCTCTTGAGAAAGTAATGACCCGGTTTGTCGCGGGCGATTACGACATCCTCGTCTGCACCACGATCATCGAGAACGGGCTCGATATCCCAAACTGCAACACGATGATCATCGAAGGGGCCGATCGCTTTGGCCTTTCTCAACTCTATCAGTTGCGGGGGCGCGTGGGCCGCTTCAATCGTCAGGCTTACGCCTATCTTTTGTTGCACCGACACGCACGGGTACTCGATCTGGCCCGCAAGCGGCTGTCCGCCATGCGGCAGCACAATCAACTGGGAGCGGGCTTCCGCATTGCCATGCGCGACCTCGAACTTCGGGGCTCGGGCAACCTTCTCGGGCCTCAACAGAGCGGTCATATTGCCAGCGTTGGCTTTGAGCTCTATTGCCAACTCCTGCGCCAGAGCGTGGCGCGATTGAAGGGTGAAAAAGTGGCCTCCCAGATTCGAGCGGCCGTAACCCTCGATTTTGTTTCCGTGGGTGAAGGGGCCACCGTCCGGGAAGCGAGCCTGGATAGCTTCAAGGTTCTCCACGAGGAGGAGCTCGAAGCTGGCCGAATTCCGATCATTGAGGCACACCTGCCCCAGAACTACCTCAGCGAGACGCGCCTGCGCATCGACTTCTACCGCCGTCTCGCAATGGCGACCACGGTTGAGGAGGTGGAGGGCATTCATCAGGCGCTCGCGGATCGCTTTGGTCCCCTCCCCGGTCCGGCCAAGGTTCTGATTGTGATCACACGGATCCGGGCTCGTGCTGAGGCTGCGGGACTGATCTCCGTCGCAACCGAAGGCAACCGCTTGAAATGCTTGCGTGCGACCGGAAACAGGGACGACTATCTGAAGCTTGGGGGGCGCTTCCCCAGATTGACGGCCAGAGATCCCATGAAGCGCCTGCGCGAAATTGAACAATTCCTTCAGACACAACGTCATCTAACTTCCAAATCATGACGGTAAAGCGACTTTTCTTATCCATAATTCTCGCGGCCTTTGCCGCCGGTTTCGCTCACGGACAGAGGGCCCATAATATCTGGGACCCACCCTTCCGCCAAGGCATCGCAGCTGAAGTGGAAGATGCCATTATCACCTTTGAAGAGCTGCGGCGTGAAATGATGCCGCTCATTCCCCGCATTCGGGAAAGCGCCCGCTCCCGGGCCGAGTTTAACCAGCGCATGGAAGAGCTCTATTTTGAGGTGCTGGAGAATCTCATCGACCGCGTTCTGATCGTGAGCGAATTTCGCAAACGCGAATACAACATCCCTCAGGCGGTCATTGAAACAGAAATGGACCGTATCCTCTTCGAGGATTTCGACAACGACCGGGCAAAGTTTCACGAGTACCTCGCTTCACTCGGGAAAAATGTGCGCGAATTCCGTCGGGACCTGAACGAACGGATCATTGTCAGCGCGATGCGCGGAGAGCGGGAACGCTCACAGTCCGAGATCAGCCCCGAGCGAATTGAACGGTTCTATAACGAGAACAAGCTTCACTTCTACGAAGAGGAATCGATCCACCTGCGGATTATCATGCTGCGCCCACTGGCCGATGAAAGCACCGACCTTATGCGCCAGCAGGTTGAGCAGGTGATGGCGGAGCTGAAAGACGGCGTGCCTTTTGCCGATGTCGCCCGGAAGTATTCGCAGGATAACCGGCGCGATCGAGGGGGCGACTGGGGTTGGATCCAACGCAAGGACCTGCGCGATGAGCTCTCTGAAATCGCCTTCTCGCTGGAGGCTGGCACCTACAGTGATCCGATAGCCATTGGTAATCAGACATTTATCGTCTACTTGGCTGACGTCCGGGAAGAGGGCATCCAGCCCATCACTGAGGTGCGCGGGCGCATTGAGGAGATCCTCGCCAATCAGCTCGCCCGGCAGTCCCAGCAGCAGTGGCTGGAACGTCTTCGTCGCGAGGCTTATATAAAGTATTACTAATCAATTGCGGGGTCTTCCCATTTCAGAAATCCGTTGGACAAATCGGGCGGGATCTTTGAACTGCCGGAATGAAGACTTCCCCCACCCCAGGGCAGATCCTCCCGGCCGACTACGAAACACGCGTTTATGCTGGCGTCCTTGGAAAGCTCATTGGCGTCTATCTTGGACGACCGTTTGAGCAGTGGTCTCACGAGAGAATCGCTCAACGTTGGGGCGAGATTCGACGTTATGTTCATCAGGATCAGAAGGTACCCCTTATCGTCACGGATGATGACATCACCGGCACTTTTACCTTTGTCCGGGCGCTAAAGGACCATCAGGTCGGAGCGAAACTTTCCTCCCGACAGATCGGAGAATCCTGGCTCAACTATATCGCTGAAAACCGCCATATTCTGTGGTGGGGCGGCATGGGAAACTCCACCGAGCACACCGCTTACCTTCGGCTGAAGGGAGGCATGTCCGCACCCGAAAGCGGCTCGATGCAGACAAACGGTGCGGCTGTCGCCGAAGAAATCGGTGCGCAGATTTTCATCGATGGCTGGGCTTTGGTGTCACCGAATCAGCCCGAGCAGGCCGCTCGACTCGCCCGCGAAGCCGCTCGCGTGAGTCACGATGGTGAGGCCGTTCACGGAGCCATTCTTATCGCCGTTATGGAGGCGCTCGCTTTTAGCGAACAGGATATCGACAGGCTTCTTGATGCCGGCCTCTCTTACCTCCCCCAGGGTTGTTTGGTCGCACAGATGATCGCCGATGTCCGCAAGTGGACCCAAGCAGACCAAGACTGGAGGAAAACACTCGCACGCATCATAGACGTCTATGGTTACGAGCGGTTTGGAACCAACTGCCCTCTCGTTTCGAATCTGGCCATCCTCCTCCTCGCCCTGCTCTACGGAGCGGGAGATTTCGATGAATCCATGATGATCGTAAATACGGCGGGCTACGATACGGACTGCAATGCGGGAAATCTGGGATGCCTCCTGGGAATCCGCAACGGCCTCGGGACGTTTCGCACAGGCTTCGATTGGCGCACCCCCATCAATGATCGCCTCTACCTGCCTGCGGCGGATGGACATTGGGGCATGATGGATGCCGCAAACCTCTCCCTTCGCTTAGTGAATATGGGACGTGAGCTGGTCGGAGCTGAACCGCTGTCTCCCAAGAAGGGTGCACGTTATGCCTTCAGCCTTCCTGGATCCACTCACGGTTTTGCCCCGTCAGAGCTCTGCCCGCTCGATACCAGGCTAACGCCCACCGGGGGCGGCATCATATTACATGTGCTCGCAAAGAGCCTGCGAAACGATGCCGAGGTGAATACTTTTACGCCGCCTGAAGGACTCTCGATGACAGGATACGCCGCCAGTGCTACGCCGACCCTTTATCCAGGACAAGCCTTGATGATGAGCGTTCGGGCAGGTCGCGATAATTCCAGCCCGGTGTCCGTGCGACCTTTCATTCGAGCTTACGGTGGCGGCTTTTCCGGCCGGGAGCTTGTCCTTGTCGAAGGTCCAGCGGTGTCGCTGAAGCCGAATGAGTTCCGCGAGATCTCATGGTGCATTCCGGAGACCCAAGGGGCACCAATCGCAAAGGCGGGCCTTTCCCTTGAGGGAGAATCAGGGGCAGAGCTCGTTCTTGAGCGTATGCATTGGACGGGAACGCCCGCCCTTCACCTGGTTCGTCCAGACTGCATAAAGGTGGACGGCGACAAGCCCAACCCCTGGGCCGCTTCCTTCGTCAATGGCCTCGATCATTTCCACATCCAGTCCTCGGCTTCATTTCACCTCACCCACAACCTGGGGACAGGCATTCTCCATACGGGGGCAGAGGATTGGCGAGACCTTCGGGTCAAAGCCACCCTCCGCCCGTTTCTCGCGGCCCGTTTCGGGCTCGCTCTTCGGGTTCAAGGCCTTGAACGCTGGTATGGATTCCTCCTTCGGGACGATCAGCGCGCCACCCTTGTCCGCCGTTGCCATGGGGAGCATGAGCTCGCGACCACTGGCTTTGCTTGGGAAATTCGGCAACCGGTCGAACTGATCTTTTCTATTACCGGAAACAACCTCCAGGCATGGGCGAACGGGAAATTGATCCTGGAGGCTCAGGATACCGAAGCGGGACTGGAACATGGCGGCGGCGGATTTCTTCTCGCCGGTGGCAGAATCACTGCAAATGGGCTCGACATCGGTCCTCCGGCCGAGGGATGACGCGGAAAGTCATCTTTCAAGACATATTGAATGCTCCTGAAGTGACCGCCCTGTAGCAGGGGTGGCATGAATGATTCAGGAAATCACGAAAGATCAGTAAGCAATTAAAGCGATTGATCTGAATGGAAAATCCTTAAGAAGTAAGGTGGTTAATTGAAAGAATTAGGTTGATCGAGAAGCAGGATACGCTCATTGACGTATCGCATAATAAAGCTTTTTCAGCTATTGTTCTCTTGATTCCGGTTTGCATTTGTCTGTTGTTCCGCAGCTTCCTGTCTTTGCACCCCTCTGTTTCCTATGCTTGCTAAAGTTACTTCCCTGGTCTCTCCCGCCAAGAATTTGCAGCTACTGAGTCTTGTTGGGCTGTTATGTATGGGGACTGGCATCCGCCTTTCCGGCGTCGAGGCAACGGGAACCCCCCTTCCCGGAGAAGGAACGGTTGAGCCAGTGAGTCATGGTGAGGCCTTGGAATGGGAGACAGCGGCGGCTCTTCCGGGCTATGCGCGTTCCCATGTGAGCGGAAGTGTGGCCACCACCGGAACGGCGGGTGCTGTCCACTACCTCCTCGATGCCGAGGGCGGTGACCGCTACACCTTTTACATGGTTCGATCGGCTGAAACCCCTTCCGGAAACGTCCAGATGCGGCTGTTGAATCCATCGGGCACTCTCGTTGCGAGCGCCAATGCCTCGGGACTCCCCTCAGGAATGACGCGCCTCCAGGATATGCTCATCGAAGTGCCGGGCAACTACACCCTCGAGGTCTATTTCACCGGCACACCAGGGGCATTTGAGGTCGTGGGGCAGCGAA
This sequence comes from uncultured Puniceicoccaceae bacterium, assembly GCA_964403935.1. Taxonomy (GTDB): domain Bacteria; phylum Verrucomicrobiota; class Verrucomicrobiia; order Opitutales; family Oceanipulchritudinaceae; genus SLLG01. Next base: position 20,752 of record CAYOIB010000043.1, read on the forward strand.
GCCGGGGGCCGCAATTTGAGATCGAGTCGAATGCCACGGACGCGACAGCAACCCTTCTTGAGCTGAGGGGTGCGGGCGGCACTGCAAGCCAGTACGCAGTGGGATTGGCGCACATCGCAGGCGATGTGGATCTTTACGATCTCGGGTTTCTTGCTGCCGGCGCAGAAATTGATCTGAACCTGCGGTTGCGCCCCGAAGCCTCCTTTTCTGTGGGTAATTTCGCCCTCGCCCTTCGTTCGGCTTCTCCTGCTCCGCCCGTGGCCGAAAGCAGTTCAGGCATCCTTTCCCATACGATCAGCGAAGCCGGGCGCTACTTCATTGAGATCACTGCGACAGCGGGAAACATCGGAGCTGACTACTTTTTCTCGGTCGATCTGGCAGATCAGGGCGCACTACTTATTGAGTCGGTTTTTCTTCCAGCTGAGGGCGATAGCACCACAGATGTGTTCCACAGCATTCAACTTGATTTCAACCGGACCCTGGACCCTTTGACGGCCCTCGATCCAGCCAATTACAGCCTCGTCGGTGCCGGACCGGACGGCATTATGGGAACAGCTGACGACCTCGTATTCACCCTGACGCCCGATTTTTCCACCCCCGAAAACGTCCTTTTGACGATCGAGGAAGCACCCCTCCTTCCGGATGATTACGCTTTCAGAATTGACGCGGGGCTGAGCGACCGACTGGGGAACACCCTCACTACTGATTTTAATCGTGGGTTTTTAGTCGAGGCTCTCGGTCATTTCACAATGGAGCCATTTCTCAATGGATCTTTAGCGGAGGCACATGAACTCACCCTTTCACCCGATCCAACACTCGGGGAGAACCTGCTCTTCGCTCACGGGCGCGGGCTCCTCCGCAGCCCGAGCGAAGACGACTACTGGAGCTTTACGATCGACGAAGCGAAAAACCTTATCCTCGCCCTCCAATCCGTCGACCCTGTGGTCTCCGCCAGCCGGGTGCGTGCCCACCTCTACAACACCGCCGGCACCCAGCTCGGTGTCTTCCAATCGGGATTAAGTGGGACCCAAGGCCAGGGAACCTTCAGTTTGGGAGCGGGAACCTATTATGTTCGCATCGAGGTCTGGGACGCCAGTTGGACAGGTGAGTACCGCTTTCTCCTCAGCCTGACGGATAGCAGCAGCTACCTGGAAACGGAAAATAACAATAGTATAAACACAGCCGACGCGCTCCTTTTCCCGGAGACCGCCGGCCAGACCGAGCTCGATATCTGGGGGTCCATCGGCGCAGGAGACACCAGTGGCGATTATTTTCGTCTGCCTTACCTGGGCCCTCACACAACGATCGAGCTCGAACTTTCGACACCGGAACACAGCGCATTGATCCCTCGGCTCAGTGTCTATAATGGTGCCTCTTCTCAAGTCCTTGCTGGAGCCGATGGTTTAACAGAACTGGAATACGCTGTGGGAAGCGAACCCGTATCCCCCTATTATGTTCGCATTGAGGGCTCGCTCAATTCCGAGGGATTGCTTTCTGAATACCGTCTTCGGGTGACACTGACTGATACCACCCCGCCACTTGTCACAGGCACCACGCTCCCCGCAACAAACACAACAGATCTCCCCAACCGCTTCACCGTTTCCTTCAACGAGGATCTCCTCCCTTCCAGCGTCAATAACCCGGAAACCTATGAGTTGAGCGGTCGGGGGGCAGACGGAATCTGGGGAACCGGGGATGACACGTTCTTCCCCATTGGCCTGGTCGCGGTCTACAGCGCCGGCCTCCAGCAAGAGTATTTCATCCCCTCGGGTCCGCTCCCTCCGGATACCTACCGATTCACCGTGACCACCGCTCTGAAGGATCGTTTTGGAAATGCTTTGGAAACCCCGTTCACACACACCTTTGAACTCGGTGGGGTGGAGCCCTATGTCTTGATGGCTCCCGGAAGCAATAGCATCGCCTCAGCCATGCCCCTCGGGGCCGATGGACCGGTGCTGGCACTCGATCCTGGTGAACTTCCACTCTTCACCGGGGCGGGTCGCGGTTACCTGGCCGACAGCAGCGACGCGAATTACTGGAGTTTTTATGCCGAGGCAGGCGATCGGGTGCAGATCCTTTATCAATCCCAGTCAACCGTTGGATCCAGTCGCTTGCGCCTGACGGCTCGCGATCCCGATGAAAGCCAGATCCTCGTTGCCAACGCACCCCTTTTCGGGGGGGTGCTGCAATCCCAGTTCATTGCCTCAAAGACTGGCCTCCATTACATCCAGCTCCATCAATGGGATGCTTATTATGGGGAGTATCGTTTTCATATCTTCATCCTGCGCGAATCGGCCCAGCTCGAGATCGAAGCAAACGACTCCCCCGCCTCGGGTAATCTCGCCGCGTTTG
>CAYOIB010000044.1:0-22852 GCA_964403935.1 uncultured Puniceicoccaceae bacterium
AAAAATGGCAGGGCAGGAGGGACTCGAACCCCCAACCAATGGTTTTGGAGACCACTACTCTACCAATTGAGCTACTGCCCTCTGCTTAAATTCGGAAAAAAGTTTCCGGAGACTCGATATCGAGTCTCCGGGAACGGGTTAAAGCTTGTCAAGATTAGGCGATGATCTCGGTCACGCGACCAGCTCCGATCGTGCGGCCACCTTCGCGAATCGCGAAACGCTGACCGGCTTCCATCGCAATCGGCTTCTGAAGATCGATCTCGACCGAAAGGTTGTCTCCGGGCATGACCATCTCGACGCCTTCCGGCAGAGTCATGATGCCCGTAACGTCCGTTGTGCGGAAGTAGAACTGCGGGCGGTAGCCGGAGAAGAATGGGGTGTGACGCCCGCCCTCTTCCTTCGTGAGAACGTAGATCTCAGCCTTGCCCTTCGTGTGCGGGGTGATGCTGCCGGGCTTGGCCAAAACGTGGCCGCGCTCGATATCTTCCTTGGCCACACCACGGAGGAGCACACCGACGTTATCACCGGCCTGTCCCTGGTTCAGCAGCTTGCGGAACATTTCCACACCGGTGACGACAGACTTCTTCGTGTCGGTCAGGCCAACGATATTGATTTCGTCGCCGACCTTCACAATACCGCGCTCGATCCGGCCGGTGGCAACGGTGCCACGTCCTGTGATCGTGAAGACGTCTTCCACGGACATGAGGAAAGGCTTGTCGATCTCACGCTCCGGCTCAGGGATCTCTTCGTCGATCGCATTCATCAGTTCGCCGATCGAATCGACCCATTTCTGCTCGCCATTGAGGGCACCGAGAGCGGAACCACGCACCACACGGGCATTGTCGCCGTCATACTGGTACTTGCTGAGCAGGTCGCGGACTTCGATCTCAACGAGCTCGAGGAGCTCATCGTCGTCGAGCAGATCGACTTTGTTCAGGAAAACGACGATACGCGGAACACCGACCTGGCGGGCCAGAAGGATGTGCTCGCGGGTCTGAGGCATCGGGCCATCGGCGGCACTGACCACCAGAATCGCCCCGTCCATCTGCGCTGCACCGGTGATCATGTTCTTCACGAAGTCCGCGTGGCCCGGGCAGTCCACGTGAGCATAGTGACGGTTGTCCGACTCGTATTCGACGTGGGCTACGGCGATGGTGACGGTCTTCGTATCGTCGCGAACCGTTCCACCTTTCGCGATGTCCTGATATGACTTGAACTGGGCAAGTCCCTTATCGGACTGGACCTTCAAAATCGAGGTCGTCAGGGTCGTCTTGCCATGGTCAATATGACCGATGGTGCCAACGTTCACGTGCGGCTTGGTGCGCTCAAACTGCTGTTTAGACATGGGTTGTTTTAGTGATTTGTGGTGTACGCTTGATGAACTGGTATCCGGCCAAACCGATTTTTTGCACTGGAGCCCTCGAGCGGATTTGAACCGCCGACCTCGTCCTTACCAAGGACGCGCTCTACCGACTGAGCTACAAGGGCAAAAATGCTGGGATGATCCGATAGACTGGATTAAAGCAAAGTGGCGGAATTTGAGCCTCGCAAAATGGGGGGTCAAGCTCTTTTACGGATTAAAGTAAGACAACGGGAGGATTCCCCGGTCGCGGCACACGGCCTCACGGGACAAGCGTCACCCGATGGTAGCCGGGCTCCAGCCGGCGCACAAAATCGAATCCGTCGATGTATTCACGCACACTTTGGTCGAAGGGTTCAAGTCCGGACCCCTGCCCCAGAACGGGTGCCCCGACCAAACCTGTCTGTATGATGTCGAGATAGAAGATTGGCGAAGTCCACAGTCCGCCCGGAAGGTGCTCAACGATTGTCTCCGGCAAAGCAAACCAACGCACTTCGGGCGCGCCTCCGCTTCGCGAGAGGCGCTCGACCCGGAGCCTGGGGTTCAGCTGGGAATAGCGGGCCGGCGGGGATGGGGCCTCCCCAAAGCCCTCGCTTCCCTGGAGAATGACAAGGCCATGCAGCGGATCCAATTCCGGGGGCTCGAAATGCCGGATGAGGCGATCGACGGGCGCGCCCTCGGCATCGAGACGCAGGCGGGGGATGAAGGGAGAATACAATCCTGTCTTTTCTTCCAGGCTGGCAACACGATCGATTGCACTGGCGTGGTTCCATCGGGTCGGAACAAACAGCGGGGCGGAGTCGAACAAGAGCGTCTGCTCACTCCATACCGCAGCCTCTCCTGCCCGCGGCCACCTCACTTCGACAAAGGCCTCGGCGCGGTCTGGCCCGCTTCTGTCTTCGATCTCCGGGAAACGGATGGCCGTTACGGCAAGAAAATGCACGACCAACCCTCCAGCCAAAGCGAACATCGCAACCGGGGTCGGGCGCAGTCGCCAGAAGAAGCCTTTCAAGGCGGGGCCCTTCATCGACGTTCCTCACGCCAGCTCTTCAGATCACTCAAACGCTCCTCGCCGGCCATTTGCACCCGATCAAATCCCGCGCGACGCGCTGCGGACAGGATGGCCAAGGATTCTTCCGTCGATGTCGTCAGGTCGACCTTCAACAAAAGATAACGACGGCCCGGGGGCAAAGCTTCCGCGTAGGCCTTCAGCGCGGATTCCAGAGCGTCCCGGGGGATTTTCCGCCCCTCAAAGAAAAACTGCTCATTCGGCATCACCGTCAATACGGCCGTTGGGCCGACACTCCCGGACATTCCGGAGTCGATCTGCACCAAGTCGACCTCGACCCCCGGTGAAAAAACGAAACTGGAACTGCCAATCCCAAGAAACACAAAGATCAGGATGACATCCAGGAAGGGAACGGAATCGAAGCCCACACCTGGAACCCGACTCATGAACGATCGAAAGTTCAACGGCCGCGTTATGCTACCGGGAACCGGAACAAGTCCGCTGCCCACTTCAACCACATTTAAGTCCTCGTTCGCCACTGCCTACCAATTTCCCCGCCTCCAAACCTCCGTCAACTCCAATTCCCCGAGCGGGGTCCATTGATAACAATCCTGTATCCTCCGGGGGCTATGGCTGAACGAACACCGGAAGGCATCGCCCGCCGGGATGAGGCGAACCCTGTAGGATGAAGGGGCTCCGAGTTCTATTTGCCATCGGACACGCTGCGGGTTTTCGTGGAGGATCGTCCATGAGCAAAGCAGAAACACGAGAGGAGAACTTGAAGGCGGCTTACTTCAACCGGGAGCTGAGCTGGCTCGCGTTCAACCGGCGGGTGTTGGAACAGGCCGAAGACGAACGCTATCCCGTACTCGAGCGCCTGAGGTTCCTCGCCTATGTGAGCTCCAACCTGGACGAATTCTTCGAGATCCGGGTCGCTGGCTTGATCCAGCAGGTGGAGGCCGGAAGCACGAAATTGGGCATGGACGGCTTGGGACCGAAGGAACAGCTTCGCCGGGTCCATTCGGTCACCGCTTCGCTCGTTCAGGATCAACACCGGTGCTGGCATGAACGGCTCGTTCCCAAATTGGCCGAGGCGGGTCTTGTCTTTAAGACGCGAAAGGACCTTTCACGAAGAGAGCTGGCTTGGCTGAAGAAGCATTTCCAGGAGCAGATCCAGCCAATCCTCACGCCGTTGGCGATTGATCCGGCCCATCCCTACCCTCAATTCGCCAACAAGGCCCTTTATATTCTCCTGTGGCTCGACGATCCCGACACCGCGGCCGAGGAACGTATGCTGGCTTTCATTCCGGTGCCGCGGATTCTCTCCCGCATCGTCCACATTCCCGGCAGAAAAGGATCGCCCGACAGCTATATTTTCCTGAGCGACGTCTTGAAAATATACGCGCAGCACCTCTTTCCGGGGTACAAGATTCACTCGGCGCAGGCCTTTCGCGTTACCCGAAACAGCGACCTCTACATCGATGAGGAAGAAGTCGAGAACCTGCTCGAAAGCATCGAAGAGGAGCTTCACAACCTCCGAAAGGGTGCGGCTGTTCGCCTGGAGATAGAAGATAGCCTGGAGGAAGAGCTTCTCGACGAGCTGCTTCTGACCCTTCGACTTTCGAAACAGCACGTCTTCCGTATCAATGGACCGATCAATCTGATGCGGCTGATGAGCGTCTATGATGAGATCGACCGCCCGGACCTGAAGTTCCCGCCGATGCATCCCTTCATCCCCGAGGCGCTGAAGGCCGCTCCGTTCATCTATGATGCCATTCGGGAATCCGATCACCTCCTTCATCATCCCTACGATTCCTTCGATCCCGTGGTCGATTTTGTCCGGCACGCCGCCCTCGATCCCAATGTTCTCGCCCTCAAGATCACCCTCTACCGGACGAGCGTCGACTCACCCATCATCCATTCCCTCATGGATGCCGCCCGAAACAAGAAACAGGTGACGGCCCTCATCGAGCTCAAGGCCCGCTTTGATGAAGCCAACAATATCAATTGGGCCAAGCTCCTCGAAGAAAGCGGCGTGCATGTTGTCTACGGATTCGTCGGACTGAAAACACACTGTAAATGCTGTCTGGTTGTCCGACGCGAAGGCGATGTCCTCCGCCGTTACGCCCACCTGAGCTCAGGAAACTACCATCCCATGACAGCTCGTCATTATACCGATCTGGGTCTCCTGACCGCACGGGAGGACATCACCGAGGATGTTGCCCAGATTTTCAACACCTTGACCGGATACGCCAAGGCACCCACCTATGAGAAGCTGCTCGTCGCTCCCTACACCCTGCACGCGCGTATCAATGAATTCATTCTTCGCGAAGCGCGGCGGGCCCGACGGGGGAAGCCCGCCAGGATCATCGTAAAGTGCAATAGCTTTATTGATAAAGAGACGATCAACAACCTCTACCTTGCCTCCCAGGCGGGCGTGCAGATCGATCTTATTGTCCGGGGGATCTGCGGGCTTGTCCCCGGAGTAAAGGGACTGAGCGAGAATATCCGGGTGCGATCGATCCTCGGGCGTTTTCTCGAACACAGCCGGATCTTCTATTTCGAGAATTCGGGTGGGGCCCATCCCATGGTTTGGATTGGGAGTGCGGACTGGATGTCGCGAAACTTCTATCGCCGGGTTGAAGTCGTCTTTCCGATCGAGGATCCCGTGCTGCGGGAGCGTGTTGTCTCGGAGATCCTGGAGCCTTACCTCAAGGACACCTATGCCGCAAAAATTCTCCGTCCAAACGGCAGTTACCGCTCTGTTTCCACCCGAAAGGACGGTAATGAGTTCTCAGCACAGGAAAACTTCATTGAAGAAGCGGCGATCCGGACGCGGGACCAAAAGGCAATGCCACTGACCGTGGAAGCCGCCCCGATTGCGGAGACCGATCAGGGGCATACCCCGACGGCTTAGCCGCCCTGGGGAGCAGGGAGCTCGGGCATCTCAAAAAACCAGTCGAAGACCCCGATATTCACTTCGACCTCGGTGATCTCCTGGCTTTGGACCCATGCCCCGCTTCGGAAGGATTCCACCCGAGCAGGAAAGGAAAACCCATCGACAACAAAATAATCGATGAAACGGGCCTCTTCTTCCTCCGTCACACCCTCGTCTTCGATCCATGAAACGCGGTGCCGCTCCATAAACGTCTCCGCATCCAGGAGGGAGCGCACCCGCTCACCCGAAGTATTCACTCCGTGAATTTCGTAACAGGGGGTGCCCTCAAACTCGGTTACGCCTGCCAATTCCAACGTCCAACCTTTTTCCTCCGGCCTATGAAGAAAACCCGTAAAATCGGCGTGTCTTGCGATCTCCCTGGCCTCCGCCCCGGTTCGCTCCTGGGATTGCATGAGCCTTCCGTCCCGCATGACCGCGCTCCAAGTGGTCCTGCCGTTGTGACCGCGCAGAAAGTCGGCCCCATCTGAACTTATTCTCAAGCGGAGACGGTTCGGAGCCTTTTTTGTCAGGATAAAGGGCACTTCGCGCTCATCTTCCCCAATAACAAATGACCCGCTCACCTGAAAGCTCTGAAGCCCATTAAGGCCTGCGCCGCCCGACATGTTCAGCTCGTGAAGCTCCAGAATCCGCCGCAGGGCCCGCTCCTTGTCGCCGAGATCAATCGCCTCCGAGATGCGCTCGAATCGCATGGCCCCGACCGGCATTCGCTGGGCCGCCTGCCGCACCTGCCAGCGGGTGAAGCTCCAGACAACCAGCCCGAGCAGGAGAAGCAATGGCAGCGCGATCGCAAGGACTGTTATGATCTTGCGCCTTTCTTCACGCTTGGCCGAGCGTCTCGATGACTTCATGGCCAAATCACTAGGGCAAAGACGGACAAGAAGAAAGGGAAAAGGTTTCTCTCAACCCAGGGACGCACCCGCCTGCCAGGTGCGGGTCGTCAGACCAGTAACGGAGGCATGGAAGCGTTCATCCGGTTGTCGGCATCCACATGGATCAACTTCGGCCGGTGGCAACGGACTTCCTCTTCAGTAAACTCCGCGTAGGACGCGATGATGACGAGATCGCCTGCATGAACGAGCCGGGCTGCCGCCCCGTTAAGGCAAATTTCGCCAGGGCCGCCTTCGATGACATAGGTCGTGAAGCGCTGGCCATTGTTGAGGTTGTAGATGTCGACCTGCTCAAAAGGAACAAGATCGGCCGCCTCGCACAGGACCGGGTCGATCGAGATCGACCCTTCATAGGCCAGATTTGCATCCGTGACCGTAGCCCGGTGAATCTTCGATTTCAGGAGGGTTCGTTTCATGACAAAATTACGCACTCAGGCGCGCGACAGAGTTCAGTTCAATGGCCCGCAAGAGACCCTGCAGGACGAGATCGGGGACGATGACATCAAAGAGCTTGTGGCTCTGCAAGAGGGACGCATACCCACCCGTCCCGATCACGGTGAATGGTTTTCCTTCAAAGGCTTCAGAAGAAAGGCGGGCAATCATCTCCTTCAGCATGCCAACATGCCCAAAAAAGAGCCCACTCTGAATATGCTCAATGGTGCTTCGCCCGAGGGCGCGGGGCGGCTCGGTGATATCCACCAGCGGTAACTTCGCCGTGCCCCTTCCCAAGGCATGCATCGACAACCCCAGGCCCGCCGCAATCGCTCCGCCCAGGTACTCACCGGCTGCATTCACCACGCACAAGGTCGTCGCCGTGCCCGTATCGATGATAATCAGATTCTGATCCGGAAACCGCTCCACCGCCGCAATGGCATTGGCGATCCGGTCCGCCCCCACTTCCGTCGGCTCCTTCACCCGCAGCTTCAACCCGGTACGGACGCCCGCCTGAAGAACGAGGGGCTCCAGACCCAGGTAGGTACGCACAGCACTGACGACGGCTCCTGAGGCGTCCGGCACCACCGAGGCAATCCCCACCCCATCGATACCCTTCGGATCGATCCCCCGAATTTTGAGAAGTTGGTACAAGAAAACACCAAACTCGTCGGCAGACGCCCGAATCTGATTGGATCGACGAAACTCTGTCACCAGCACCCGTTGATCAAAGACGCCCCCGTAAATATCCGTATTTCCAATATCGAAACACAGTTTCATAGATTTCCTCCGTTTGAGACATGAGCGGATGGCCGATCCGGGGACAGCGGAACATTATCGATCAGGCGCACCCCATCGAGTTCCACAGCGGCCAACCGCCGCTCCCCCTGGTCCTCCACATATTCAACCCGAAAGCCCTTCTCCAACAAACGGCTTCTTGCTTCACCGGCGGATGCCGCTTCCACCAGCGCCTCGTGGACCGCCGGGGCTTGCGCGCGCGCCGCCGCCCCCAACCGGCGATTGCGGCTGCTCAGGGCAAGGCCGTCCGGCGCCCGCTCCGTAGGGCAGGCCACCACCTGAATGGGCAGAAAGAAGGCTTCCACCAGCCCCTTTACGAGCTGGAGCTGCTGCCAGTCCTTCTCTCCAAAATAAGCCCGCGTCGGGCGCACAAGCTGCAACAATTTGAGGACGACCGTCAACATCCCGTCGAAATGACCCGGCCGATGCGCCCCCTCAAGCTCTCTGGAAAGACAACTCTCTGTCACCCGATAACGGTAATCATCGGGATAGAGCGCTTCGAATTCAGGCATCAGGACGGCATCCAACCCCACTTCTTGCGCCATCGAAAGGTCCTCCTCCGTCGAAACCGGATACGTCTGGCAATCGAGCGGGTCGTTGAACTGGGTGGGGTTTATGAAAATACTGGCCACCGCAACGGGCCCCTCAGCCCGCGCCCGTTCCAGAAGCGATCGATGACCGCGATGCAGGGCTCCCATTGTCGGAACAAATCCGATCTCTGAATCCGGTGCCAAGCTGTTCCGCCAGGTCAGCCATCCATCAATGGACTTGAAGACTTTCATTTGAAGCTCTCCGCTTCTGTCGGGTAGGCCTTGCTCCGGACATCCGCCGCATACTGATCCAGAGCTGCCTGCACGGTCCCCGCACCTTCCATATAAGTCCGGAGGAAGCGCGGCTTGAATCCGGGATTCAGGCCGAGCATATCGTGGAGCACCAACACCTGCCCACTGCACGCCACACCAGATCCGATCCCGATGGTGGGAATGCTCAGGCTCTCGGTGATTCTCTTCGCCAGTGCCACGGGAACACATTCCAGAACAAGGGCAAAAATCCCGGCAGCTTCCAGCGCGCGCGCATCCTCCACCATCGCCTCAGCCGCCGCATCACTTCTACCCTGCACCCGATAACCCCCCAGCTGATGAACCGATTGCGGCGTCAACCCGAGGTGCCCCATCACCGGGATCCCGCCCTCGACGATATGATGCACTGTCTCCAAATGGCCGCGTGCCCCCTCAATCTTCACCGCGGTGGCCCCTGCCTTTGCAAGTTCATCCACGGCACGCATCGCGACTTCGATCCCCTGACGGTGCAGGGGAAAAGGAATGTCCGAAACAACAAACCCCGCACCATAACCCCGGCGCACCGCCGCTGTATGCAGCCGCATCATCTCCAGATCCGCGTGCACCGTCGAGGGATGGCCATGCACCACCATTGAAACACTGTCGCCCACCAGGATGGCATCGAGCGTGGTATCCGCCAGCAACCGCGCGCTCCAGGCGTCATAGCAGGTCGCCATCGAAAGCGGCACGCCCTCGTTCCGAGCCCGTTGAAAATCGCTCACCGACCGAACGCCGCCGCGTCGGTGACTTGTCGGCGCTGCACACGCGACATTCTGGGAGCCATCTGGCCCCGCACACTCCGGTACCTGTCTCATGGATCAAGTCCTCCGTGAAGGATAATGGTTGACTGTAACTGTCGGTGGTCGCGAACCGTTCACGCCACCCGGATAAAGACGCATAATTTCTTTTGCCGTTCAATTCGAATCTGTTGCCTCCCTCAGTGCGCACCCTTGCCTTCACCCCCGCTTCTTTTGTAGATCCCCGGACATGCAGAGCCCCGCATGGCTGGAAGCCACCCCCGAAGGTATCATCATCAGGATTCGCGTTTTGCCCAATGCAAAACAGGCGGAAATCGTCGGCCTTCACGACGGAGCTCTGAAGATCCGGGTGCAGGCCCCGGCGATCGAAGGAAAGGCCAACGCCGCACTCATCGCCTTCCTCGCCAAGAAATTTGGCATCCCGAAAAGATCCCTCTCCATCCTCCGGGGGACCAAGGACCGTCACAAAATCGTGCGTATCGATGAGCTGTCGCCCCAGAAAGCCGTCGATGCCTTAAAACTGCCCTGACCTACCTGCCCCGGCGGCGCAGGGTTGAGTCACTCAAGGCGTCTTCCGTTTCCTCCCCCGGACGTTCGACCTTTACGAGCTCAGCCCAGAAACTTCCCACTGTCACACTGCTTTCCATCCGCAAGGGGAGACGCCGGTCATCGTCTGACATGTAGAAGGTTACCGTCGCATTGTCGCTTCGCCGGAAAACACCCCCCACATCCTCGATGTCCGGCCGCAAGACGATGGCACTCTGTCGCCCCAGACGAAACCGCCGCTCCACCCGCTCCACCACATCGACCTCCGCAACCATACGCTCACGACCGTTGGTCGTGGGGACATAAATCCGATCACCCACTTTGTAATCGAGAGTCCGGATAAAGAACGTAATCCCCATCGGATCAAAGGTCCCGCGAATCACTTCCACCGGTTCCCGAAACCCCGGATTCTCTCTGTCCGTTCTGTTCCGATAGCGGACTGTTCCCGCTGCTCCCTCCCACTCGAAGTCATAGGTGATATCCCGCTCGCGGGAACCCTCGTTCTGGTCATTATGATAATGCAGCGTTGTCATCACCTTTCGATCCACCCAACTCTGGGTATGGTTTCGCACCCGGTAGATGCGATCGGCAAAGGAGTTGGTTCTCACTTTCAGAGTAAACAAAAACGCCTCCTCCCCATCGACCTCCGCCTCATCTACCGTGAGCACCGCCTCTCCAACATCAAAGATGCTCCATCCGATGAGGAACGTCAGTCGTTCGCCCGCGCTGAACGGAAGCTTCCGGTCCGGGTCCGGCACGGTGAAGAGGGTTTCCACCTCCGGCGGCAAGACGGCGGAGGCCCTCCGATCGGCATTGCCGCCGTTGCCTTCTGCGATCCCGGCCACGGCGGGAACCGACAGAAGCAGAAGACAACGAATGATCGTCAGCAGGGTCTGGAAAACATCCGACCTTGGCCGGCCACGTTCAGCATCGGGTTCAGTCCATCTTGGGCTATCCATTTCGTGGCGCTTGAGACTTAACGAACCGGAACAGCGTTCAAGTTCCAGATATCCCGCGCATATTCACGAATTGTCCGGTCGCTGGAAAAGTGCCCCACCCGTGCGGAGTTGTAGATCGCCATTCGAGCCCAGCGAGCCGAATCCCGGTAAGCTTCGCCCACTTCCCCCTGCTTATCCACGTAGCTCTGGAAATCGGCCAGAACGAAGAAAGGATCTCCGCCCGTCAGAAGGCCGTCGCGCACCGGTGCCAGCGCTCCCGGTTCATCCTGGGCGAAGGCGTTGGACCCGACCCAATCGACCAGAATACGGAGCTCTTCATTGCTGTAGTAAACCTCAAAGGGGTTGTAGCCGGCTTTTGCCCGAGCCTCCACTTCCTCGACCGTCATCCCGAAGATGAAGATATTCTCGTCTCCGACTTCATCGCGAATTTCGACATTCGCTCCATCCAATGTTCCGATGGTAAGGGCACCGTTCAGGGCAAACTTCATATTGCCGGTGCCACTTGCCTCCTTGCCGGCGGTGGATATCTGCTCGCTCAGGTCTGCCGCCGGAATGATCCGCTCAGCCAGAGTGACCCGATAATTTGGGACAAAGGCCACCTTCAGACGATCCTTCACCCTGGGGTCGTTATTTATCTGAAAGCCCACCGCGTTGATCGCGTGGATAATTGACTTCGCCTGGGCATAACCCGGTGCCGCCTTTGCACCGAAGATGAAAACCCGTGGCGGGATGTCCGCCTCCGGATTTTGCAGGATGCGGCGGTAGAGGTGCAGGATGTGGAGGAGGTTCAGGTGCTGACGCTTGTATTCGTGCAAGCGCTTGATCTGGACATCAAAGAGTGCATCGGGTGATACCGAAATCCCCATCGTCTCTTTAATGTGGGCCGCCAGATCGACTTTATTGGCCCGCTTGATAGCCATGAAGCGCTCCTGAAAGGAGGCGTCATCCGCATAGCGCTCCAGCCCCCGCAACCGATCCAGGTCCTTCTGCCAACCATCACCAATCGTTTCTGTGATCAGCGAAGAGAGGCGCGGGTTGCATCCCTGGAGCCAGCGCCGCGGGGTGATCCCGTTGGTCATGTTCAGAAGCTTGCCCGGATACAACGCATCGAAGTCCGAGAAAATATATTGTCTGAGCAGGCGTGTATGGAGGGCGGCCACCCCGTTCACGTGCTGACTCCCAATCACAGCGAGATTCGCCATCCGGATCATGCGCGTGCTCCCCTCTTCGATGAGCGAAAGGTCCCGTTTCTTGGCGTTGTCCCCGGGCCACTTCACTTCGACTTCATCCTCCAGGAAGCGGCGATTGAGTTCGTAGATAATCTGCAGGTGCCGCGGCAGGACCTTTTCAAAAAGGGCCACGCTCCAACGCTCGAGTGCTTCAGGAAGAAGCGTGTGGTTCGTGTAATTACACACCTTCCGGGTGATGGACCAGGCGTGGTCCCATCCGACATTCATCTCATCCACCAAGATGCGCATCAACTCAGCCACCGCGATTGCCGGATGGGTGTCGTTGAGCTGAACGACCACTTTGTCATCAAACTGATCCCAGTCCGAGTTCTTCTTGCGCCAGCGGCGAATGATATCCTGCAGGCTGCAACTCACGAAGAAATACTGCTGAACCAGGCGCAGTTCCTTGCCCGCCTCCGATGTGTCGTTCGGGTAGAGAACCTTCGAAATCGTCTCAGCAACCGCCTTTTCGTGCACGGCCTGCACGTAACCGCCTTCATTGAACACCTTCAGGTCGAAATCCTCGCTCGCCTTCGCTTCCCACAAACGCAGAAAATTCACCGTACTCCCGCCGTACCCACAAATCGGGATGTCGTAGGGCAAGCCCACGATCTGCTTTGTCTCCACCCAGCTCGGCCGTGGGTTTCCCTTGTCGTCAAAGTTCATCTCAACCCGACCATAAAGCCGCACTGTGCGGCAATATGCAGGCCGGACGATCTGCCAAGGCGTACCGAATTTCCGCCATGGATCCGGCTTCTCCTGCTGGCGGCCATTGTGAAACTCCTGTTCAAAGAGGCCGAACTCATAATAGATCCCGTACCCAATGGCTGGGTACTCCATCGTCGCCAGAGAATCCAGAAAACACGCGGCCAAGCGCCCGAGTCCACCGTTACCCAGCCCCATGTCGTCCTCCTCTTCCGCGATCACATTGAGATCGATCCCGAGATCGGCCAATGCCTGCCCTGCCTGCTCCCGAAGACCCGCATTTGAGAGGTTATTATTGAACATTCGCCCCATCAAATATTCGAGGCTGAGGTAGTAGACGCGTCGGACATCTTCCTCATGATGCGCCTTCATGGTCTTGATAAATCGTTCCAATATACGATCATGCGTGGCATGCGCCGTGGCGATCCACCAGTCCCTCGGCGATGCCGAATCCACATCCCTTGCCAGGGTAAACTTCAAATGATTCAGAATGGAGAGCTTCATGCCTTCGACGGTGTCCGTCACATTGAACCTGAAAGCATCGCCGCCGTTGCTTTCGCGCGCGACTTCCAACTCTTTTTCAACCTTTTCAACCGACGCCCTGGCAGGACGCTTTGTCTTCTTCTTTTCGCTCATATAAATTACAGACAGTGTTTGGAGATTAAAGAAAAGCAATGGCGACCCGTTGGGTTTGATTGCGGGAAATCCTTCATTCCGGCTCTGGCCCTGGTCGCTGATGGATGCCGAGGCGGCGCTCGAGGTCGCCAATACGGTATTCAATAAACGTCGCCCGCCCGCGGGTGTCGACAAGCGGATCTCTGCAAGCGAGAAGACGCGGCAGGAGATCGCCAACGGCGGCCCGCTCCACCCGCTGCATCTGCCTGCCCGCACGCTGGGCCGCCAGTTTTGCGATCTCGTTGCGGACGCCATCCGATTGCGGGGTGCTCCATCCGCGCTCCCGCATCAAGGCGATAGCATCCCGCAGAAACGCTTCCCCCGCCTCCGGACTCAGCCAATCGGGAACCGCTGAGCAGCGAAAGACATTCCGCCCAAAGAGCTCCACCTCGAAACCCATACTCTCAAAAAAGGCTGTCGAGCGCTCCATGACATCGGCTGAGAGTGGATCGAGTTCAAGTAGAACCGGAAAGAGCAAGCCCTGCCGGATCGCATCCGACGCCCGGAGCGTCCGCAGGATTTCCTCAAACCAGACCCGTTCCCAAGCCGCCTGCACATGCATCACCACCAACCCTTCCGGAGTCTCCCAGAGAGCAAAGCGCTCGTGCAGGAGCCCAACCAGCCGCCAGTTCAAGGTTGGGCGTCGCCCAGAAATCGGAGCCGGGACCAACGGTCGCGACTCGATGGTATCGGGCGGTGAAGCTGGCAACACCGGAGCCGAGGGTCGGCTTGATTCGGGACTGGGCACCGCCGATGCCCGGTGCGGCGTCCAGTGGCTGAGCGCTTTGGGTGTTCCCGCTGCCGGAACACTTGGCGAAGGCACCACCTTCGGTTTCGGCACGCCTGCTTCCCCCACGGGCTCAACCGGAAGGGCGTTGACCAATGGCTTGCGCGCGGCCTCACGCAACCGTGCGAGGAGCGCCTCCATGACAAATCGCCTCACCGCACCTTCATCCCGAAAGCGCACTTCGCGTTTGGCCGGATGGACATTTACATCCACCATTTCCCTCGGCACCTCCAGGAAGAGAAAGGCTACCGGATAGCGGCCTCTCGGGAGGTACGTATGATAACTTTCAATCAGGGCGAAGTTGAGCAGGCGGCTATCAACCGGGCGGAGGTTGACATAAACAGCCATCTCCGACCGCGTCGCCCGCCCCTGCCCCGGCACACCGATCAGTCCGCTTACTTTCCAACCTCCAGGCTCTTCCGCTTTCAGGCTCATCAGATCCCGCTCCGTGCGGCGGCCAAATATCTCGCGCACGCGGTCAGCCAGACTGGCACAGGGAGGCGACTGAAAAACCGTCCGACCTTCCTCCACCAGCGTAAACCCAACCTCCGGATGCGCCACGGCCAATAGGCGGCATAGCTGAATGATATGAGCCGCCTCCGTGCGCTCCGTCTTCAAGAATTTCCGCCGTGCTGGAACGGTGTGGAAAAGCTGCGCCACCTCAACTGCCGTCCCTTCCGGAATCCCGCATGCAGCCGCCACCGGTTGGCCGGTCGGCCCCAGGGTGATCTCCACCCCGTCACCCGTGCCCCGCTCCCGCGTGCGCATTCGAAACTTCGATACACTCGCAATGCTGGGCAGAGCCTCCCCGCGAAACCCAAAGCTCCCAATCTCCAACAAGTCCTTCGCTTCCCGGATCTTGGAGGTTGCGTGGCGTTCGAGAGAGGCAATGGCGTCCTCCCGCCCCATCCCGACTCCGTCATCCGAAACCCGGATGTAACTCTTCCCCCCGCGACGAAATTCAACTTCAATCGACTTTGCCCCCGCGTCCAAAGCGTTTTCCACCAGCTCCTTCACCACCGCCACCGGACGCTCGACCACTTCGCCTGCGGCAATCTGGTTGGCTACGTGATCCGGAAGCTTCTGTATTCGACCCATCGATTTCACATTGAGCATCCCTCCGCTCCAACGAAAGCTCAATTCCCGCCCAGCCCATCCGTCCGCTCCCTCAGTCCACCACCGGGCCGCGCGCCCCCGCCTTTGCCAATGAAGCATTCGTCTGGGCTTGCGCAAGGGAAACGCCAGCCACACCGTAACCTATGCGAGTGCTGGTAGCTCTGGATAAGTTCAAAGATTGCATGTCGGCAGCTGAAGCCTGTGAGATCGCCACCGCCACGCTGAAATCGATCAAGCCCGATTGGGAGCTTGAGACGGTTCCGCTAACGGACGGAGGCGAAGGTTTTGCCGGGATCCTGACGGCGGCAGTAGGGGGTGAGCTCGAATCTTTGCCCGTTCAGGACGCCTTGGGCCGAGAGAGAAAGGCGAGCCTGGGATGGGTCCCGCTGTCCCACTTGAATGAAGGGGCACGGGAAGATCTTGCTCTGCCGCCGGACACCAAGGGTCGCATCGCTCTTATTGAAATGGCACAGGCCAGCGGCTTGGAAGCGCTTAGCGAATCCGAGCGCAATCCTTGGAATGCCTCCTCTTTTGGAACCGGTCAACTGATCCAGCACGCCGCCGCTCAAGGGGCCGCCGCCATTGTTCTCGGGATCGGGGGCAGTGCAACAAACGACTGCGGGGTCGGTGCCCTGGAGGCGATGGGACTGGTCGCTTATGGTCATGATTTCCAGCCTGTTCGAGATCTCTCTCCCGGACGCTGGACGTCGATCGCCTCCCTCGGCGGCCTTTATAACCTGAGGGACCGGTTCCCACCCCTGCGAATTGCCTGCGACGTCAGCAATCCTCTTTTGGGCGAACGCGGGGCGACAGCTGTCTACGGCCCCCAAAAAGGCCTCCAACCGGAGGATTTCGAACGCATGGAACGGGCAATGGGAAAAATGGCCGCCCGGCTTCTCGGCCTGGCAGGCTTTTCCGTGGCGACCTTCGAAGCCCGCAAGAACGAACCGGGATCCGGTGCCGCAGGCGGTATCGGATTTGGCCTGCGCACCCTTCTGCCCGACGTCCAATTCGTTCCGGGCTTCAATCTTGTCAGCGCGTGGCTCGGCTTGGCGGAGAAAGCTCACTGCGCCGACATCATCATAACCGGGGAGGGCAAATTCGATGCGAGTTCCCTCGAAGGGAAAGCCCCTTCAACCCTTCTCACCCATGCCTCGGATGAGGCAAAGGTCTATGTATTCGCAGGCCGGATCGATCTACCCGAAACCGCCCTTCGCAAAAAACTTGCGGCGAGCACTCTCACGGAGATCACATCACCGGGCACAGATCCCGCCACCGCTCTTCGCACCGGACCGCAAAATTTGCGTATGGCCATTCAGACATGTTTCGCCTCATAGAACGCCAAAGCCACACGTCCTTGTCCGCATCGCAGATCGACTTGGAGCGTATGTCGCCGAACAACAGAGGTGCCGGATGGCGCAGGACGGACCGATGAACGAGGAAGAAGCCAGACTCCGAAAAATCCGGCGTGACCGAATTGCCCGAACCAAGCGAATCCTGCGCTGGTTGCCGCGGCGCACCAACCTGCATAGATATCCGGGCCTGAAACGCTATGCCACCCGGGCGCGCCGAACCCACGAGCTATGGTCCTTCCGGACCCGTCCGGTTGTGGTTGCGCTCTACGCGGGATCGATTCTCTCGTTCCTCCCCCTCTATGGAGTCCAGCTTGTGCTGTCGGTCTTGGCGGCTACTCTCTTACGAGCCAATCTCCCCATCCTTGTGGGGCTTCAGTTCATTACAAATCCCCTGACAATCCTCCCGATCTACTTCGCCGCCTACCAGATTGGACGGGTTACCCTGGGGCTTCTCGGCGTCTCCGTACCCCTCCTCAATCGGGCTCAACTCGAAGTCCTTCTTCAAAACATTTTTGCGATGACCGCTTGGGGGGAGAATTTTGCCTACTTCGCGAAGGTCTTCGGGGTCACCAGCCTTGGGGGGATCATCCTCGGGATTTTCGTCGCCACGATCGCAAGCTGGATCTATCGTCTGGGTGCTTACGAAGTGACCAAAACCTACACCCGGCTGCGGGAACTTCAGGAACAGCGGGAAGCAAACGCCAATGACCCGGCTCCAGGGCCTCCAGCTGCCGATGGCTCGGAAGCCACAGAGAGCGAACCGCCTGAGAATCTGAATCCCAAAGAAGAATAAGTCGCCCCCTTTGCGCTTGAGCGGCACCCCGCTTGGTGCCCCAATAACGTCTGTGTGCATGACCTCCCTCCCCTGCGGCCCCGCGCTTCGAGCGCTGGTCCTTCTCGTTGCGACCTCCATCGGCTTCGCCGCACCTACGGCTCAAGGAGCCAACCTTGCGCTCGGTATCGATGTCCTCGCTGAAGGCGGCTTTGCCCCCCTGCGCGGCAAACGCGTCGGGCTGCTGACCCATCCTGCGGGCGTCAACCGCGAAGGTGTTTCCACAATTCAGGTCCTCCATCGCGCGCCCGCAGTCCAGCTCGTCGCCCTCTTTGGACCGGAGCATGGGATCTACGGCGATGAAAAGGCTAACGTCCCTGTGCTCGATCGGATTGATCCATCCACAAACCTCCCCGTTTTCTCCCTCTACGGACAATACCGCCGCCCCACGGCCGCCATGCTCGATCGAATTGATGTCATGGTCATCGATCTCCAGGACCTCGGTGTACGCAGCTACACCTATGTCAGCTGCATGAAATACGTTATCGAAGAATGTTTCAAAGCGGGCAAGGAAGTGATCGTCCTCGATCGCCCGAATCCGATCGGCGGGACGAAAGTCGACGGCCCTCCACTTGAGAAGCGCTGGATGAGCTATGTCGGTGCTTTTCAGGTTCCCTATGTCCACGGCCTCACCATCGGCGAGCTGGCCACGATGGCGAAACAGAAGCCCGGCGTCCTGGACGTCCCGGAAGCCGTCCGGCGACAAGGCAAGCTCAGCGTCATCCCCATGCGCGGGTGGCGCCGGAGCATGCAGTGGCCAGAGACGGGCTTGCGCTGGATCCCCACCTCACCGGCCATCCCCGATCTTTCCGCCGCCATGGGCTACAGCATGACAGGTCTCGGGACGCAGCTCGGAAATTTCCGCCACGGTTACGGGACCCTCTACCCTTTTCGGCTCTTACAGTACACCGGACGCTCTCCCGAAGATATTGCCCACGTCCTCAAGGCCCGGCGCATTCCCGGAGTGGACTTCAAAATCCTCACCTTCGAACAGAATGGACAGCAACACCGAGGGGTCTATGTGGTTGTAACCGACTGGAATCTCGCTCGCCCAACCGAAGTCAGCTTCCACATGATGGCTGTGGCCTCTGAATGGGGTGATCGAAATCCGTTCGCAGCCGCCACCGCCGCACAAAAGGACCTCTACCTCAAGCATGTGGGGGATACGGCCTGGTGGGAGGAGATCACCTCCCGCGGAGCCCAGGCGGACGTTCGCGCCTTCGTCGAGCGGTGGTCACGACAAGCCCTCGCTTTCCAAAAGGACAGCCGCGCATGGTGGCTCTACCCATGAAACATCGTGCCTAAAATGGCATCGCGGGAGCCGCCCTCCTTCGGCCACGCCAGCGATTGACGAACGCTCATGCCGCCCACATGGTGCGGATCATGAATTTGGCCGAGCTGCGTCGCGAATATACGCGGGATGGATTGAACAAGGAATCGATGCCGGAAACGCCACTTTCGCTCTTCGAGCAATGGATCGCGACCGCCACCGCTTCCGGGCTTCCCGAGCCCAATGCCTTCACCCTCGCAACAGTTGATGCCTCCGGGCGCCCTTTCACCCGCACCGTTCTGCTCAAACAGGTCGATGCACGCGGGTTCGTTTTCTACACCAATTACGAGAGCCGTAAGGCATCCCAAATCGAAGGAAATCCACAAGTCTCGCTCCTCTTCCTCTGGCTGGAACTCGAACGCCAGGTGAGCGTCAATGGCCGTGCGGAGCGCGTTCCGACGAGCGAGTCTCTCAAATACTTTGCCTCCCGTCCCTTCGGCAACAGACTGGGAGCCTGGAGCTCCCCCCAGAGCCGCGTCATCTCCACCCGCTCACTCCTGGAAGCGAAGCTGGAAGAGATGAAACAGAAGTTCCGCGACGGTAATGTCCCTTTACCCACTTTCTGGGGGGGCTATCGTGTAGTTCCTGAAACGGTCGAGTTCTGGCAAGGTCGTCAGAATAGATTGCACGATCGCTTCCTCTATACCTTGAGTGAAGGGCAATGGACCCACGAGCGCCTCGCGCCTTAAAATTGATCACGCCCACATTTTTCACCTTTTCATGAAACTCACCTTCGATTCACACATTCATACGCCGCTCTGCGGTCATGCCATCGGCGAGCCTGATGAGCTGGTCGCCTCCGCCCACGAAAAGGGTTTGGAGCTGATTACGTTCACCTGCCATATCCCGATGGGCGACCCCGCCTTCGGCGGACCCAGCGTCCGTATGGACCACGACGACCTTCCGCGTTACAAGGAGTTCGTCGATTCGGCCCGCGCCCACGCCGAGCCGCTGGGCATCGAAGTCCGCTACGGAATTGAAGCCGAAATCTTTCCAGATGACGCCGTCATGGAGGAAATGGATGAGATTCTCAGCGCCGAGCGCTTCGATTTCATTCTCGGGTCCCTTCACCACCAGGTCCCGGCCTACCGCCAATGGATCGCTTCTCGGGGGCTCGAAACGGACGAAGAAATCATCCGCCACTACTTCAAGCATCTTGAACACGGCGTCGCTTCCGGCCGCTACCATAGTGTGGCCCACCCCGATCTCATCCGGATCTACCGCACGATCAAAGGGCCCTTCGACCCATACCTTTACGAAGAGGAGATTCGCGGCGCTTTGAGTTCTGCCGCCCGTCACGGCGTGTGCTGGGAAATGAACACCAGTGGCAAGTTCAAGGGTGAAGGCCCCCTGATCCACCCCCACCCAACGATTTTCGCCTGGGGGGTCGAAGAAGGCGTTAACTTTACCATTGGATCGGACACCCACTCCCCTGCCATGCTGACCCAAGGCTTTGATGATGTCCGCAAGCTCCTGCGCGAAAATAACGTCAGCTCCCTCTGGACTTTCAAGGGAGGGAAACCGGAAGAGCGGGTCGTCAATCCACCAGCCAAAGAAGCCTCAGCAGCACCCGCACTGTGATCCTTCCACCGGCATGGCCGCCCGGCCCCGGGATGAAACGCACAAAAAGGGCCTCCACGGTCTAGCAAACCGATGCCACCCACCGCCCGCAACCGGACGCGGAGGGTGGCCGGTGCCGCATCGCTTTCGCCACATCGCAAATGCTCTCTACTATTGCCAGCACGCGAAGTTTTTTCTTCGGTCTCAGATTTCCCCCAGTTTCCCTTCCCCCCATGCTACGATCCCTCCTTTTTCTTGTATCCGGTCTCTCGCTCACAGCCTTGGCTGGTGCCCAACCGGAAGATCGGGTCCTTTCCCTGCGCGAAGCCGTGCACCAGGCTCTTGAAAATAACCTGTCGCTCGGAATTGCCCGCCTGGACCCACAGATCGCCCAAGACACTGTGGCCATCGAGGCGGCTGCTTTCGACCTGAGCTTTTTTGGAGCCGCAAACTACTCGAGCAATTCGCGGCCCATCGCTTCCGAAACCACGCAGGGCACCGAAACAACCCGCGGCAACTATATGTTCGGCGTCCAACGTCCCTTTTCCACCGGAACCCTCGTGACCGCTCAAACCGTTCTGGACGAGCGCGATACAAATGCTCTGGCCGCCACAAGCACCCGCGATGCCGAGATTGCCATCGATGTACGCCAGCAGCTTTGGCAGGGATTTGGCCGAAACGTGAATCTCGCACGGTTGCGTCGCGCCCGGGTCGGTTCCGATGTGGAACGCCTCCTCTTCCGCAACTCCATCCTCGAGATTCTGAGCTTCACAGAAGTGGCTTATTGGCAGGTGGCCTATAGCTACGAAAACAGGGCGCTGGTCGAATCCAGCATTCTCGTGGCGGAGTCTCTCCTTCAGGAGACCCGTGAACGCGAGCGCCTCGGCCTCGCCACACGCCTCGAAGTTCTTCAGGCTCGTGCAAACCTCGCTGAACGTCAGGAAGACGTCCTCACCGCCCAGGAAGCACTCGAAAGCGCCAACGATGCCCTCCTCTCTCTCCTCGGCTCCCTGAACGACGCCATGGCCCTCGATCAGGTTCAGACGGTTTACGCCCTTCCCCAGAACTTCGAGGGGCCTCCACCTTTCTCCGAGGTCTGGCCGCGCGCCATTGGCCAGAATGTGAACACCGCCGTCCAAGAGGGACGGATCGAACAAATTCGGCTGGACCGCCTCGTGGCGCACGATCGAACCCGGCCGATGGTCGAGGCCTCGGCCGGAATTGGTGTTCTCGGCGTCCATCCATCCAGCCGGCGCGACGCCTACGACAGCGCCCTCGATCGTGACGGTCACTTCTGGCGGGTCGGCATCCAGTTCAACGTCCCTTGGGGCTTTGCCGCTGAACGGGCTTCACTGAGACAGGTCGACCGCCGCATTGAACAGGAGGAAATCCGTCTCGTCAGCGTCCGGCAGGCTCTCCTTGAGGAAACCCGCCGCACCTGGCGACGCCTGAACACCAATCATGAGCGTCTCGCAGCCGCGACCCTCACCCTCGAATTACAGGAAGAAACTTTCGCGCAAGAACGGAGCCGCTTTGAAGCCGGCCTCTCCACCTTCCGCGCGGTGCTCGAAAGCCAGCGTGATCTGGATGTCGCCCGAAACTCTCAGCTTCTGGCAGTGATCGAGTTGCTCCGGGCCGAAGTTGAACTGGCTCGAGTCGATGGCAGCCTGCTCCAGCGACACGGGTTTGATTGGAAGGACGTCGAGGAGCCAACCCTTGCCGATCGAGACCGCTGAACGCTCTACCCGAAAGGCCTCCCAATGTAGTTGCTGCGACGCATTCCGTCCGCATGCTTCTGTCCGTGGCGTCGAGGAGGGCCGGCCCGAGAGCCCGCTGGTGTTCCTCACCCCCTTCAGTGAGACGGTCCGAGTTGAATGACAGATCGCCTCCTTCATAATTATTTCATCCCGCAGATCTTCATGCGCCTTTACCTTCTCCGCCACGCCGAAGCCGACGACACCTTTCCCGATCCCCAACGCAGATTGACGGATCAGGGGCGCCAAACGGCCGCCCGGCTGGGTGCCTTCATGCGACGAACGGGGTGCACCGACATCCAGGCCGTCATTCATAGTCCCTATCGTCGGGCTGTTGAAACCGCCCGCTTATGCGTCGAGGCCCTCGGAACCTCACCCTCCCTGAACGTTGGCCCGTGGCTCACGCCCGAAGACGAGATCGACGAAGCCGTGACCTTGGCCTCCAACGCCCGATCTTCCCTTCTCATCGTCGGACACAACCCGCACCTCAGTTTCCTTGCCGCCCGCCTTCTGACTTCAAGTGACACAGGCTTGGCCCTTCACCTCGAGAAAGGCAGTCTCGTCTGTCTCGAACCGCTCCCCGTGACGTCTCCCAAGAGCCGTGAACATGAGTATTGGGCCCTGCGCTGGGCTCTCCCCCCCGGTTTCTACGATTTTAGCTGACCCGCCTCCCATACCAAAAAGAAGCCGAGGTCCCCTGCCGGATCCTCTTCCTGGAGTCGCCTCAAGTATATAATTACGGGTTGCTTCAGTGGATCTGAATCAGCCAGCACCCCACGTAGCAAAGGGCTGCTTCAGTCTCGGCCCTCTCACTGCACGCTTGCTCCGACCGGCAAAAGCGTCTACATCAGGCCTATTCGCAGCCAGAAAAGCTTCGGACACCTTTTATAATTTCTTTCGTCCCACCTAACTTTCCATGAAAGCTCCCCACACCTGCATCATCATCGGGGCCGGCATTAGCG
>CAYOIB010000045.1:0-21444 GCA_964403935.1 uncultured Puniceicoccaceae bacterium
TCCACGTTTTGGCAAACGCGGCTACCCCATATTAGACATCGATGATATCGTCGTCGCGGCGGCGTGTGGCGGGGCGGCGGGAGGTCTGGGTGTTTATGCGGACGGCCTTTATTCCGAGGAGTCGATTGGCGGTGAAGGAGACGACGCTGATAACGATGGCCGCCCAGAGGGCGGACCAGAAGGAGGCGACGACAAAGCCGTCGACAAGTTTTGCCGTGAGAATAATGAGGAGGGCGTTTATGAAGAGGATGCCCAGGCCGAAAGTGAAGATGACAAAGGGGAGCGCAAAGACGATGAGGATAGGCCGCAGCAACAGGTTGAAGAGACTGAGGAGGACAACGACCCAGAGGAGCGTCCAGTTATCAGCAAAATGAATCCCACCTGAGGTGAAAGACGCCAAAAGCACACCGAGGGCGATGAGGGCCCAGGTCTGAATCCACTTAAAGAGTGAGGGCGAAGCCGTGCGACGGTCCGGGAGCTGGTTGATCGATGCCACGGAAAAATGCTTATTCGGTTATGTCTTCGTCGGCTTCCCCGTTTTTGAGATCTTCGGGAGTCTCTTGTTGGAAGCGGGTGCGGGCGATGACCTCCTCTTCAACGTCGTCACCGGTCAGGACGATGCGAATCCAATAATCGAAAGGCGGGGCGATGATTCGGGGACTGACGAGGAAGGGACCATCTGAAGACGGTGAAAGGAAGAGGCGATCCTCGCGCTTCGGGCCCCGCGCCTGTTCAGTGAAGAGCACCGCGCGCGTATAGGGCTGGGGGTCCAGGGGAATGCGTTCTTCGTCCAGGAAGTAGATCCGAAAGTTTTGATCGACCACCCGAAGGTTGAGGCCCACTTCGGGCAGCTGAATGTTCAGGCCTTGAGAATCGAGGGCTTCGGTTGTAACCTGTGCCCCAAGGGCAGACGCGAGAAACAATATGGGGAGGGCCAGAAAGTATTTGATCATAAGGAATACGATAGGCGGGAGATGCTCTTCCGACAAATGCAAAAAACAATGAGCAGGACTGAAATACCTTTGCTTCCACCCATTGCCCTCCGAGACTGGTCCTTATGAAAACGGAACGTATTATCTCTGTTGCAGCGGTGCAGGCCGCCTTCGGCGACGATATGGAAGATAATCTGCAGACGGTCGAAAAACTCATCCGCGAAGCCGCGGCGGCCGGGGCCCAGGTCATCCTTCCGCCCGAACTGTTTCAAGGGCCGTATTTCTGCAAGCGTGAAGAGGAGGCGTTCTTCAAGCATGCCTACCCTGCCGACGAACATCCGGCAACAGTCCGCATGCAGGCGCTGGCGCGCGAACTGGGCGTGGCCATTCCGGTTTCGATCTTCGAGCGCGATCGCAACCACTACTACAACAGCCTCGTGATGGTGGATGCCGACGGCACCAATCTCGGAACCTACCGCAAGAGCCACATTCCCGACGGGCCGGGCTATGAGGAGAAGTTTTATTTTCGTCCGGGCAACACTGGTTTCAAGGTGTGGAAGACCCGTTTCGGAACAATGGGGGTGGGTATCTGCTGGGACCAATGGTTTCCAGAGACGGCGCGCGCCATGATGTTGCAGGGGGCGGAAATCCTCTTCTACCCGACGGCTATCGGCTCCGAGCCGACGGAACCCGACCTTGAAACCAAAGACATGTGGCAGCGGGCCATGGTCGGCCATGCGGTTTCCAATGTCGTTCCTGTCGTCGCCTCAAACCGTATTGGAAATGAGGACGGGCAGATTTTCTACGGCCACAGCTTTATTTCGAATCACCGGGGTGCCCTTGTTGAAGAGCTTCAGGCGGAAACCACCGGCTTCATTATCCATCGCTTTGATCTGGAAGAGATTCGCCTGGCGCGGGCTTCCTTCGGACTCTTCCGCGACCGCCGTCCGGAGCTCTACTCATCCCTTACAGAAATCGTCTGAATCCATGGCCACGCCTCCCCTCGCCGCCCGCTACAGCAAACGCCTCTTCTGGGAAAGCCTGGACCGATCGGCTCTTCGCCAGCTCATCGAGTGGGCGCGGGCCGAGGACCTCGATGGCCGGGGCTTGGCACGTTCACCCGAGCGCCGGGGGGATGTGACCTCAAACCTTTTGCGCGCCCACCTTCGGGGGAAAGCACGCCTCGTCGCGCGGGAGCCCATTGTCATCTGCGGCCTGCACCTCGGACCCATCATCCTCGAGGCCTATGGCAGCGGGATGAGCTTCATCCCACACACCCAGGACGGCGCACGGGTGGAGGCCGGGGGAGCCGTCGCCACACTCGAAGGCCCCTCCATCCTCCTTCTGCAGGCGGAACGCATTCTTCTGAACTTTCTTCAGCACCTCAGCGGGGTGGCCACCACGACGCGGACCTATGCCGATGCGCTGGGCGACTCGCCAACGCGCCTCCTCGATACACGTAAAACAACGCCCGGCTTTCGTGTCCTTGAGAAATATGCCGTTGCGACGGGTGGTGGCTGGAACCATCGGATCGGGCTCTTCGACCGCGTGATGTTCAAGGACAACCACCTCGTGGCGGGAGATACCACGGGAGGCGAAACGCTCACCGATGTTGTCCGTCGGGCCAAAACGGCCTATCCAGACCTCATCATTGAGACCGAAGTTGACCGGCTGGAACAGATTCCACCCGTTCTCGAAGCCGGTGCTCATGTGATCCTGCTTGATAATTTCAGCGATACAGAGCTTCAGGAAGCCGTGGCCCTGGTCGGTGGAAGAGCTGCCACCGAGGCCAGCGGCGGCATTACCCTCGAACGCATCCCGCGAATCCGGGACTTCGGGCTCGACTACATTTCCACCGGGGCCCTCACCCACCAAAGCCGATGGGTCGATCTCGGCCTCGACTGGGAATCCTGAGATGTCGGCCTCGGATACGGTCATTCTCAAGGCATTGCTCAAGGCAGACGGCGACTTTGTTTCCGGCACGAAGCTCGCTGCGGTCCTGGGCATGTCCCGCGTCGCCATTTGGGCACGCCTGGAAAAACTGCGTGATGCCGGTTTCGAATTTGAAGCCGTGCGCCAACGGGGCTACCGCCTGCTGAAGGCACCACCACGCCTGAACGAACCGCTCATCCGCGCCTACCTTGAAGGTGAAGGGAGGGAACTCGACCTGGTTTTCCTGCCCGAAGTCGACAGCACAAACAGCGAAGCCGAGCGCAAGCTGGCCGAAGGGCGCGAGGCCCCGTTTGTCGTCCTCGCGGGTGCGCAGGCCCAGGGGCGCGGTCGTCTCGGGCGTCAGTGGCACAGCCCGCCTGAAGGCAACCTCTACGCCAGCTTCGCCTTTCGGCCGAAGCAACCCCACGCCGAGATGCAGAACATTACGCTCTGGCTCGGCCTCGCGGTCTGCCGCTACCTCCACCACGTGCTCAAGGTCCCCGCGAAAGTGAAGTGGCCCAACGACCTCCTCCTGGGCGGAAAGAAGGTCGCCGGAATGTTGACGGAGGCACGGATCGACGCCGATCACACCCGCGAACTCGTCTTCGGGTTGGGGTTGAATGTACTCGGCGACACACAACGTTGGCCCAAGGAAGTCTCCGCCATTGCCACCAGCCTGGCGGAGCACACGCCCGAAGTCCCCGAGGTCAACCAACTCGCGGCGGGGCTCATCGGCTTGGTCTTCGACGCTTACAAATCCTTCCTCAAGACGCCCGACAAATCCGACTTCCCCCGCGCGTGGAAGCCCTTCGACGCCCTCCACGATCGCCCGGTCTCGACAACGCTCCACGGGAAACCCTTGAAAGGTGTCGCCCGCGGGATCGACACGACCGGGGCCCTCTGCATTGAGACACCGGAAAACGGCACCGTACGGGTACAATCCGGAGAAGTCTCCATCGGATCCGCATCCGTAACCTTTTGACAGTCGGGGCGGACCTCATTCCACTGGCATTTTTCACCGCCCGCACGTGTCATCCAGTCGTACCAGCATCGAAGCGCGCTCCCTCACTAAGCGCTATGGGGGCCACGCAGCCATCCAGGACCTGAGTTTCACCATCGACCGGGGAGAAATCGTCGGCTTCCTCGGCCCCAATGGTGCCGGCAAGAGCACGACGATGCGCATTCTCACCGGATTGACGGCCGCAACCTCGGGGGAAGCCTACGTAGGGGGCTTTGCTGTGGCGAGAGATCCCGACGCCGTGAAACGGAGCATCGGGTACATGCCGGAACAAAACCCGCTGCCCGAGGACATGCGCGTGGCCGAGTACCTTCGCTACCGCGCCCGCCTGAAAGAAGTTCCCTGGCGCAATGTTCGGCAACGCGTGGCCGAGGCCATGGAGCTGTGCGACCTGCACCGAAAGGCCTCGCGCAAAATCATCGGAACCCTCTCCAAAGGCTTCCGGCAACGGGTCGGCATCGCCGATGCCATCCTCGGGCGTCCGGAAGTGACCATCCTCGACGAGCCCACGATCGGGCTCGACCCCCACCAGATCATCATGATGCGGAAGCTGATCGACCGCCTTCGCGAGCGCACCACAGTGATCCTTTCGAGCCACATCCTCGCGGAGGTCGAAGTCTCCTGCGACCGCGTCCTGATCCTGAGCCAGGGCCGCCTGGTGGCGGCAGGAAACCATGCCTCGCTCAAGGAAGAATTTATCCGCAGCACGCGCTACCGGCTGGAAGTATCGGGAACGGTCCACGAGCTGACGGAAAAGCTGAATACCCTTTCGCCGGAATTTCAGATCGTTTCGCGACGGACCGATCCGGTGGACGGCTTCACCCGCTATGAACTCGAGACCCCTGTGAAGGAGAACCTCTCCGAAGCCATCCTCGAGCGCCTGCACGCCGCGCCCACCCTCCGCGTGCGCGCTCTCGAACGAACGGAGCCCCGTCTGGAGGATATCTTCCTCGCCGCCACCCAACGCAGTTGGGAGATCGAACTGTCGACCGGAGGCAACCCACCCCTGGTGACGGAGGCACCGGCAACTTCAGCCAAGAAAGCGTAATGAAGCACCTGCCCACTCTTTTCATTCACGAGGTCCGAGCTTTGCTCATTACCCCCTCAACCTATGTGGCAGCCGTGTTGGCACTGTTCATCATGGGCTTCTTTTATTTTTATGTTTTGATCCAGACGGCCGTGGCCGAACAGGAAAACCCGCCCACGGAGCTCTTCTTCAGCACTTTCTGGATACCGGTTCTGTTGATCGTGCCGATGTTGACGATGAAAAGCATCGCCGAAGAGCGGCGGCAGGGGACCCTCCAGACGCTCATGACAACGCCGGTTAACGCGGGGGAAGTTATCCTGAGCAAATTTCTCGCGGCCTATGTCTTCTACATAGGGGTATGGGCGCTCGCCATCGCCTTTCCGCTCCTGGCAACCTGGTCCCTCGGCAAGGAATCGGTCGGAGCGGTTTTGTTGGATGCGGGCCCCCTCCTCGGCGGGTATGCCTTTGTCCTCCTGACGGGCACCCTCTTCGTCGCCTCGGGCATCTTCAGCAGCAGTCTCACCCGAAGCCAGCTGGTGGCGGGGATGCTGAGTTTCAGTATCATTTTCATCCTCATTGTCGGGGTCATGGCCATCAAAGTGATCAGCGCAGACATGGATGGGATGACGGTGTTCTCACCGGAAGGACTGAGCTATTTTCAGGTCTTCGAACACTTTGAAGACTTCACCCGCGGCGTGATCGATACGCGTCCGGTGATCTACTACCTCAGCGGCACGGCCCTGGTCCTCGGGCTGTCCACCTTGATTGTTGAAAGCCGGGCCTGATCCTCATGCTGGAGAAATATCAATACGCCAACGTGATCAAGCGGCTCAACCGCTGGGTTCAGATCCTTCTCGCGATCACGCTCGTCGGCATGGTGAACCTTCTGGCCATTCATGTTTACGAACGGGCCGATCTTTCGGGTGGCAATCTCTATACGCTCTCGGCGGAGAGCCTGGCCTACATCGAAGAACTTTCCGGGACGATTCAGCTGATCCACAGCACCATCGCAGACTCCCCGCACGAGGACGAACGCATCCTCCACCGCTATGTCTCCAGTCTGCTGAAGGAATATCAATTTGCCTCACGCGGGAATCGGCCCGGTGCACGCATCGTCGTGGAGCATGTCGATATCTACAAGAACCTCGCCCGGGCGCAGGAGCTCGCACGCCAGCACAACTTCGACCAACCGCACTCGCTTCTGGTGCTGACGACGAACCCCGATGGAAGCGAACGCCGCCGGATCATCACCCCGGACGCCATCCTTGAGTTTCAGGAGGAGGAGCCAGTTGCCTTCAAAGGGGAACAAGCCGTCACCTCGGCCCTCCTGGAAGTGATGACAGACCGCCATCCCCGCGTCTATTTCACCCGCGGGCACGGCGAGCTCCGGCTCAACGACACCAGCCCCGCCCGAGGTCTTTCACGCCTCGCCGAGGAATTGAGCGCGCGCAACATCGAGCTGAGAACGCTGGAGCTTGCTGAGGTCAACGCGGTCCCCGCCGATGCCGATCTGATCGTTATCGCCGACCCCCAGGGGCCGATGATGCCACAGGACGTGGAGAAGCTGCGGGCCTACCTGACAAACGAATCCGGCAGGATCATCCTCTTCCTCAGCCCCGCCGTCCGCCATGGACTGGAGCCCCTCCTGTCGGATTGGGGGATCCTCGCCGATGACAAGTTAGTCCTTGAGCAGAGCAGCGACTACATCGAAGGAGCCGGCAATTACCTGCTGAGGCAGTTTGCCGAGCATCCCATCACTCAGGTTCTGATCGATAACCACACCCCGGTCATCACCGGGCTCAACCGCCCCGCCCGGCAGGATCCGGGAAGACCCATCGACGAACGCCTGCGGGTGACCGAGCTCATCGCCACTTCCCCGAGCAGTTGGGCAGAAACCAGCTACCGCGATCCGGGCCTGCCCACCTACAACAGCGCCTCGGACCTGCCCGGCCCCGTGACGGTTGCGACGGTCGCCGAGCGCCGGGCCTCTTCACAGCTGGGGATCGAGGTCCCCGGGGGGCGGCTGATCGTCTTCGGCAGCGGCGACCTCTTCACCAACCGACGGATCACCACCATCGGAAACTTCCGGCTTTTCTTTAACTCCCTGAATTGGAGCCTCGACCGTGACCAGTTGCTGGCCATCCCTCCACGCCCGATCGAGCGCTACCAGATTGTAGCCAGCCACGGGCAGCTCCAGCGCATCGGCTTGCTCTTCCTCGCCGTGCCCGGAGCGGTTGCCCTGGCAGGCATCTTCATCACTTGGTTTCGGCGTCTCTGAATACCTCAAGACCATGCGCTTTCGCCTGACGATTCTTCTCCTCGTTCTCAATGCCATCGCGATAGGGCTCATCTATCTGGTGCGCCTCGACTCCACCCGCGCCTCCTTTGATGAAGGTGCCCGTCTGGTCCTCCCATCCGGACTGACCGAAAGCGCCACTCGCATTGAGATCGCCGGGGCGGCCCTTGAGGCGGATTGGGTCTTTTCCCGCGATGGCGACGTCTGGCAGGTGGAATCTCCCTTCGAATGGCGCGCCAATCCCTTCGCCATCGAGCGTCTCTCAAATCAGTTGACCCACCTGCGATGGGAGACGCGCTTTCCCGTCTCGGAAGTTTCGGGCCCCTCCAGAGAAGCGCTCGCACAGTATGGCCTCTACCCACCAACGGCCACCATCCGCGTGATCCGTGGTGAAGAAGTTTGGGAAATCCCGATTGGGGAAGCGACCCAAGTGGGAAATCGCCTCTATCTTCTCTCACCTGATGGCGATGAGATCTACGTCGTGAGCCGGGAACTCTTCAATATCCTCGCTTCAGACCTCAACGGGTTCTTCGACCGACGGCCTATCGGAATACCCGCCTTCGAAGCGCGCTCCCTCACCATCGAGGAATTGGGGACGGGAAGCCCCCGCGTCCGCCTCACCCGCCGGATGCATGGCGACGAGGTCCGGTGGCAGCTTGAATCACCCGTGCAGGCGCGAGGTGATACCGACACGATCCACCGCGTCCTCGACCGGGTGAACCAGCTCGAGGTCTTGAGCTTTGTCGAAGATCCACCCGAGAACGCCTTTGGAAGCGGCAGCCTCAGGATCACCGTCGACGGCAATAACCGCCGCCAGACACTTGTCCTGGGCCGCCCCGTCGAAGGCGACCCTGTTCCTTCCCGACGGTACCTTCGCATCGAAGGCGTGTCGACGGTTGTCGAAGTCGATGAAGAGCCTTTCAAGCCGCTCTTCCTGGCTCAGGAAGCCCTCCGCCAGCGCCGCTTTCTCGATATTTCCGAAGAGACACCCAGTGCCATCGATATCGTTCTGGCAGACCGCTCCACCGGCTTGCAGCGCCTTGAGGGCGGGCGTTGGCAAGTGGCTTACAATGGGCCTGACGGTATCCGCCGGACCCTTCCAGCTGATGCCGAAGTGGTCGGTCGTATCATCAACCACCTGAGGCGTCTGGAGGCCGAACGGTTTGTGACCGAGGCCCCTTCGTCGAGCAGCCTGTCCGACACCTACGGGCTCGATCCCGCACAACGCCGGATTCGTATCCAGCAAGCGGGTGCAGCCGAGCCGGTGGAACTTCACCTCGGCAACCTCGATCCGGCCGACAATCTCGTCTATGCGCGCCAGAGCGGTATCTCCACCATCTACAAGGTCCGGCCGGGCATCCTCGGGGCCATCCCCGCTTCCCCCCTCCATTATCGAGAACGTGTCCTCAAATCACTCCCCCCCGCCGCGGTTCTTTCCACCCTGCGTCTGGTGGATGCAGAAACCGATGCCGTCCTCTTCGAGCGATCCCTGACCGAGGCCTATCCCAGTTGGGATGCCGTCGAAGTTGCTGAAAGCCTGGCTGAAACCGGACTGCGGGACAGCCTCGCCGTCCTTCATCGGCAGATGCGGCGCTTCACGGTTCGAGACTACATCGGCGATCATTTTACTGATCCCCTCGCGCTCGATGCCGAGACCCAGGTCCCATGGGCCTATCGACTCGAAGCCGAGGTGCGACTTCCCGGCGCACCGGACAACCGCACCCAACTCAACGTCTTTCACATCACCCAGCGCCTCGGTGGCCGCACGCAGTTTGGCGGTTCAAGCGAGGCAAATTTAACCTTCACCCTGACACAGCCCCTCATCGATGCGCTCGAAGTGATCCTGCAGGCCCACGTTCCCGCAGGGGAACCCCCGGAGAACGCACCTGAGCCACCGCCCATCCTCCCGCTTGAGATCGATGCGCCGGAAGCCGAGAATGGGCCGGAACCTGAGGAGACCCTGGATGAAGCCCCAACGGACGCAGCCGAATCAAGCCCGCCTCCTGAGGTGCTTCCGGAAGCTGATCGAGCCGACCCGACCACCGGTGCCGCCGTGGAAACAACCGCAGAGCCCGCGGCAGCGGACACAGAACCTTCGCTCGATCCCTCAATCGACGACGCGGGCGAAGCCCAGATTGTCGTCCCGTCTGAAGAAACCCCATCGCCCCCAGAACCGACATCCGGCAACACAGCGGGTGAAGCCTCCGAGGACAACCTCGTGGAGGAGGAAGCTCAGGAGACGTCTTCCGATTCATGACCCGGCCCCAAGCTGTTGCCCGTGCATGTGGTACGATCTGTTGTGGGACAGCCTGCTTTCTGATCAACGGTTTCCTTCTCCTAACGCTTTGCCTCCTCTCCACCTTACTCTACACCGAATGGAGGGGAACACCGCTACGCCTGCCCGAGCCTCTCATCCAATGGGCCATCACCCGGACCCTTCCCGATGACTATCGGGTGTCGTGGGATTCAATGGCCTCGGAGGCAAACGGCCATGTCCGGCTGAACGGGTTCTCCGTCAACTACCGACCCACCGACGACCAAATCGTCAGCGCCCGGCAAGTGGACATCCGGATCGATCTGTTCGGCCTCATCACGAGCCTTGGCACCGCCCTCGATTCCATTCAGGTGGTGGGCGGAGAAATCCGCATACCAGGGATGTGGTCCGATTCCGGGGTGAATGAGGTGGTGGTGACGGACCTGGCAGGCACCCTTAATATGCGCTTCCAGACCCTGAACATCCGGGATGCCCGGGGCCGCTTCGGTCCCGTCTTTCTGAGACTGACAGGCTCAATCGACCGCCGGTGGCTGCCCGAGGCCGAACCCCGGAACGATGCCCTCACGCGCAACAAGCTGCACAGCTACGCCACAAGACTGCTTCAATTGAAACGCGACATCTCCGAGTGGAAGCCCGTCTGGCTTGAGGCAAGGATCGCTCCGACGGACGATCAGACACACAGCATCGGTCTTCGTGTCCTTGCGGAAGAACTGGCATGGGCTCCGGTTGACCGCGTTGAATCCGTTGCCCTGAAAGCCGACCTGGCCCTGACGGCCCAAGGCATGCGCGGCAACGCCCTCCGCGTGCAGATCGAACACCTTGAAGCGGGCGGCGGGATCATGAATGCTTTCGAGCTATCAACATCATCCTTTGTTTTTAACAACAACCCCATCTCCGCCCGACTCTCGGCGAAGGAACTCGCTTGGGGTGGCCATGCCCTTGAAACACTCACGGTTGATCTGGACGTCCATCCCGAGGGGCAACTGAAGGTCCGCCAGGCTGTCGCCTCTTACGCTGGCATGGACCCGGAGATTTCCGGTCTCATCAATATCCATTCTCCCGAAAAAACGAAACTGGCAGTGAGGACCCAGCTCAATCCGGCGCGGCTTCTTGCCCACCTCGCGCCGGATGCAAATTGGCGAAAAGAGTTTCCCATCGACCTCAATCCTCGCTCTCAAGTTTGGACGCGCCTGGAATTCGGTGAACGTTGGGTCGATGCCAAGGCAACTTTTTCGGGGAGTCTATTGGATCCCCATGCCGTCGGAGAAACCTTCCAGGAAGCGACCTTCGAAGGAACCGCAACTCCGCAGCGAATCGTCTTTCATTCCGTGAGAGTGACCGATCATCATGAGCAACATGCCGAGGGCAGCTTTCTTCTCGATATTGAACAACACGTCTATCGCCTGGTTGCCTCCGGCCATATTTATCCTGGACGACTTGATAATTACATCCGCACAGGCTGGTGGGAAAAACTCAGAGAACAAATCCAGGCGGGCTCCAGCCCTTTCTATGGCGACATCGACCT
Organism: uncultured Puniceicoccaceae bacterium; assembly: GCA_964403935.1. Lineage (GTDB taxonomy): Bacteria > Verrucomicrobiota > Verrucomicrobiia > Opitutales > Oceanipulchritudinaceae > SLLG01. Next base: position 11,006 of record CAYOIB010000045.1, read on the forward strand.
CGTCAGCATCTGGAGCGACTACGATCGCACCCGAACCATTGTGCGGATTGAGGCTGAGGACCTCACCTACAACGGACAACCCGCAGAGAGCGCCAAGGCGTTTCTGCGCCAGGGACCCCACTGGGGAGACCTGCTGGATCTACAAGCTGAAGGTGAGGCAGGCACCTTCGATGGCCGCCTCAGGTGGCGAATCCGGGAAGACGAAAACGATAATGAGATCCTGACCTTTTTCTATAATTTCCACAGCACCCTGCCCCTGCCCGCCTTGGCGATGAGTTTCGAGCAACCGTGGATCGACGGGAATTTCAGCAGCCAAGCCCCCCCGGATGTCCACATCGACGGGGTACACGTCCTCGAGAACGACACCGATGAAATCCTGCAGCAAACGATGACGCTTCAGGTGGAGTCGGGCCCCTTTGCCTACAAGGAGACGATCGCTGATTCGCTCAGCTTGATGGCCGAGATCAACGACGACGAACTCATCCTCTATGTCAACGAATTGGGGCTCTTCGGGGGTTCCGTGCAAGGGCGGGTTCGGGTTCCAGAGCGTCAGGAAGACGAACCCCCTTTCTCTGTTGAGCTGGTGGGCAGGGGTCTTGATTACCCCCGCGTTGTCCAGATGCTCCGCACATTTTCCGCCGACAACGATGCCGAGGGGCCAACGGATCCTCTGCCCGGGTTTGGCTTGGCCGATGTCGAGCTGAACGGGCATGGCGTCTACCCTCTTCTGGACCGGTTCGTCGGCGAAGGATCGGTAGCGTTGAGCGAAGCAGATCTGGGGACCGTTCGCTTGGTCGGTGTCGTCTCCCGCGTTCTCGAGCAAGTCGGCCTTCCCTTCACGAGCTTTTCCCTTCGCTCCCTGAAGGCCACCGGAAGCGTCCAGGGCGGAACGATTATTTTTCCCGATCTGGTCCTGAGCGGGCCGACCATGCGTATCCAGGCGGACGGTGAGGTCGACATACAGAGCCAGACACTTGAAGTGGACCTTCGCGTCTATCTCCTCACATCGGAGGACAACCCCCTCGTCACAGCCTTTGGCCTTCTTTTTCGGCCGCTCACCCATGCCTTGGAACTGGAGCTCTCAGGATCGTTGGAGGACCCCCAATGGCGCTTCAAACGAAACCCCTTCAATCTCTTTCGACCTCAGGAAAGTACCAATGAAACCTCGACGCCTTGATGAACTTCTCGCCTCCGGCGGCTATTGCAGCCGACGTGAAGCCCGTGGATGGATCCGGAGCAAGCGCATCTGCATTGGCGACAAGCCTGCCTCCAGTCCATCCCTCAAAGTCGATCCAGCTGAAGTTCGGGTCGATGGGGAACCGCTGGACCACCCCGACGGGCTGCTGATCCTGATGCATAAACCCGCTGGTTATGTCTGCTCTCATGACCGCTCTGAAGGTCCAAGTGTGTTCGATCTTCTCCCGGAGCGCTGGAGCCAGCGCAACCCCGCCTTGAACACGGTGGGACGCTTGGATAAGGACACCACCGGAACGCTCCTGCTCACCGATGATGGTGCCCGCCTCCACGCCTGGATCCACCCCCGGCGAAAAGTTCCCAAAGTCTACCGGGTCGCACTGGAGCATCCCCTCACGCCGGATCTGATTGATCTCTTCACCGAGGGGACCCTTCTCATCGAGGGGGACGACAAACCCTGCCTGCCGGCTAGCCTTCAGATCCTGAGCCCCTTGGAAGCTGAGCTCACCTTGATCGAAGGCCGGTACCATCAGGTCAAACGCATGTTCGCGGCAGTCGGCAACGAGGTCACAGCCCTTCATCGTTCGCGGTTTGGCGACTACAGCGCGGATGAACTCGAAATGGGAACCTATACCATTCTGCCTGCGGCTCCTGCCGAACCCACCGGAGGATAAACCCCTCTCATTCCTTCAATTCCCCCACCGCGTCGAGAGAGCTTGCGAGCACGGGCCTCTGGCCTTGTGCTGAGGGCGATGGAAACGGCTCTCAAACGCTTGCGAGATCTTCTCCCGGATGAGGCGATCGATACCTCCGATACCGGTCGCTTTCAGGCTTCGATGGACAACCTTCGTCTGAGCCACCTCCCCGAAGCCGTCCTGCGGCCTGCGGACGAGGAAGCCCTCGCCCACATTCTCGAGGTCGCCAATACCGAAGGCATTCCCCTCACGCCACGGGGTGCTGGCAGTGCGACGACGGGAGCAACCACGCCGATCCGCGGAGGCTGGGTGGTCGATCTTTCCGGCTGGAACCAACTCTCCATCAATGCAAATGCCATGACCGCCTTTGTTCAGCCCGGCGTCACGGTGGATCAGCTCGATGCAGCGGCGGAAGAAGCGGGGCTCTTTTACCCGCCCGACCCCGGATCCCGGCGCTATGCCACCATCGGGGGCACCATCGCCTGCAACGCCGGCGGGCTGCGCGGAGCGAAATATGGCGTCACCCGCGACTATGTTCTCGGCCTGGAAGGGTTTCTCCCAACAGGGGAATTCGTGCGCTGGGGCGGAAACCTCCGGAAGTTCTCCTGTGGTTATAACATTCGCGATCTCTGGATTGGCTCGGAAGGCACCCTCGGGATCGTCACCGGAGCGATCCTGCGCTTGCTCCCCCGCCCCCAGACACGAACGACAGCTCTCATCGCCTATCCAGATGAGACAGCAGCGCTACAGGCCGCGCGTCGCGTTCGGGAAGCGCGCCTGATTCCAAGCATTCTTGAATTTTTGGATCGGGAAACCGTTGGCGGTACCCTCCGTTTTTGGCAGCGGGTTTCACCCGAACGCCTCATCGGGCTCGCCGAGGATTGGCTCGCTGAGGCTCCGGCCCTGCTTCTGGTCGAAACGGATGGGGCCCCGCACCAAGCGCAGATTGAGATGGACTCCGTCCTTCGTGCGGTGGCCAAAGGATCCTTGCACATCCAGCAAGCCACAACACCGGCGCAGGCCGAGGCCCTCTGGACAATCCGCCGCGGCTGCTCCCAAGCCATGTTTGAAATGGGGACGCACAAGCTCAATGAAGATGTCGTTCTTCCGCTCGATGAACAGATCGAGTTCCTCGCCTATGTCGCTGAGCTGCGCCATGCCATCGATCTGCCCATGCCGACATTTGGCCATGTGGCCGACGGTAATTTTCATGTTCACATCATGTACCACGCCGACGACGCAGCTGAAGCAAAGCGGGCTCAGGATGGGCTCCGCCAATTGATGGAACGCGTTTCAGCAATGGATGGTGCCATTAGCGGTGAACACGGTATCGGCCTCGCGAAGAGCCCTTTCATGCACCTGCAACACGGCCCGGACGAGCTCAAGGTCATGCGCCGGATTAAACGCCTCTTCGATCCAAACAATATCCTGAATCCAGGAAAACTCTGGGATCCACTGGAAGTCTGGAATCATCCCCGGACCGAAATCCGGATGCCCTGGGATCATTGACCGGCGTCACCCGTCCGCCGCTCACCTGTTTCCGGGTCGTACCCCAGGTCCCACAACCAGGTCTCGAGCTGTCGAATCCGGGGCAGCAAAACCTCATACGACCATTTTCTTCCCCCCTCGAAAGACTCGTTTAAAGAGGTATAGGCCGTATAGTATTCGTTGAATTTTTCGATGTAAGTATCGCGCTGAGTCACCATCTCTTCGAGCGAGGCCGCTGAGCCCTGAAACGCCTGCCGAATATTCCGCAATACGCTCTGACGCTGATGATGAAAAAAGCCTTCAGGCACCTCCGGGACAAGGGTTTCGAGCAAGGGGTGCAATTCCTGCAAAGCCTCCGCATCCCGGCTCTCGGCCCATTCTTCCAATACCGAAAGAATGGGTGCCCCCTGCTCGCTGTCCTCCGCGATCATCTTCCGAGGCATCCGGGCCCGACGCTGGAGGCCCTCGAACGCGGCCATTGCCCGCGGATGAAAGCGCTCAAGCAACTGGTGCAGCCGCGGACCGACAGACAGCCGTTTGTACTCGTCGGGATGGAATTGAGCAACGGTTCCCTTCAGTTCTTCGCCCAGAAACAAACCAAGGCCTTCTTGCAAATCTGAAACACTCCCAAACGCCTCGTCGCTGAGAACCAGCATGCGCTCGGGGGTGGCCTCGATCTGCTTCAGCAGCGCCTCGTTGTAGGTGGCATAGGTGTTGAAGACCATCGCCGGCTGCAGCACGGCCTCCCAGTCCTTGCGTCGAACCAGGGAAACAAAGACCTCAAGCGGGTGACGATAAACGACAACGCCCCGGGCCAATGGGAGCAGGTCGAACCAGAACGGAAGAAACAGGCAGGTGCGTGGCTCCTTCCAACCCCAGAATCCGGGTCGGGCCAACTCGCCAACGATGTTTTGTGCCTGCTTCAGCTCATCGTCGGTGGGCGTGAAATCCAGTGGACGCTCCCGATAAATGCCCCCGTCGGGAAAGCGGGTGCGGTCCTCCGCCCGGCTCACCAAGGCCCGCAGGTGAAAATCGAGGACGGAGGTGGCTTCGAAATGACCGCGGGGGTTGCCTTCATTCCCCGGCAAAAGATCGTCGCCGATATGAACGCCCATACTCTGCAACGCACTTGCCAGAAAAGAAGTTCCACTCCGGTGCATGCCGAGAACGAGCAGCGGCTTTCCCGGCAGAGATGGGTGCTCAGTATCCATTTATGAAGATGGACGGATGCTTCAGCTCCCAGCGCAAGCGAAAGCAACACCTGTGGCAACCGAAAGCATCACCCGCTGAAGGGACATTGGAGAAGATGCCGAACCTCGCCAAGAGGAACCCCGCGGCAACAGAGGGTGTAAAAGGGTTTGCCGCAACGATGGCCCTTGGTCTTCTATCCAGGTAGACGGTGCCAACACGGCCTCTCCGAAGCCTTCCCCACGAAACAACGATCGCAAGTCTCCCCAATGCAGAATCCTGAGTGGGTTCATCTGCACGCCCATATAACATCCATGATGCCTGGCACCTCTCCTGAATCCTTTCGTAAGCACCTCCTTGCCTTGGGCGAAGGGGTCCGCTCCCTGATCATCGAGACCCGGCAACAGGACCCTCAAAGACGATTTTCTGATGTCTCCCACACCACCGTGGCGGATATCATCTATGATATCGATGCGCTGGTGGAGCCCGCCATCCTGGCTTGGCTGGGGGTGAACTGGCCCCGGGCAGAGCCGGTGGAACTCGTAATGGAAGGTCTCGAAGAACGGGGCCCGCTGGCCTTCCCCAACGGCTGCAACGTCGCTGAAACCAAATGGAAACTGATCATTGATCCCATCGATGGGACGCGCATGCTCATGCACGACAAGCGCCCTGGCTGGTTCATCGCCGGCCTCGCCCCGCAACGTGGAAGAACCAATACCCTTGCTGACATCGAAGTGGCCGCCCTCGTCGAATTGCCCACAACGAAGCAATCCCTTGCCGACGCTCTTTCGGCTATCCGCGGTCAGGGGCTTCAGGCCACTCGCGCTGATTTGATTACGGGAACGAGCGTCCCTCTGAAGCTTCAACCCTATCAGGGCGATGTCCTTGCCCATGGGTTTTCCTCCTTGGTAAAGTTCTTTCTTCCCGCAAAGGAAATGACCGCTCGAATCGAAAGAGATGCGATTGTGAAGGCCTACGGTGATCTCGTTGATGGTGCCGATATTTTTGACGACCAATACATTTCAACCGGCGGACAGTTCTACGAAATGATCGCTGGCCGGGATCGCTGGCTGGGGGACCTCCGGCCTTTGATCTTTCCTCCCTGCGGATTTCACACCACTTTAGCCTGCCATCCTTACGATGTGGCGGCCGCTCTCCTCCTCCAGGAGGCGGGATGCATCATTGAAAAGCCGGACGGCTCACCTTTGGATGCGCCTCTCGATACCACCACCCCAGTGGCTTGGGTGGCCTATGCCAACCCCGATTTAGCAACACGTCTCCGGCAACCCCTGCAGGCGGCGCTGATCAAAAATCTTTCCTGAGCTATGTCTACCAATATGGATCCGACCCAAGTACCGGCGTACGAACTGCCGGATATAATGCAGTTTACAGATGGACGAAGAATCGCCGATGTCGCCCAATGGCCTGAGCGACGGAAAGAGCTTCTTCAGCTCTTTTCGAAGCACGTATATGGAGTCACGCCAGAGCGCCCGCTTCCAAGCGATCTTCGGGTACAAGCGATCGTCCGTGAACCGGCAGCCCTCACCGTCCCCGCCACACGGCTGGAGGTGACCTTGGGATCCGCCACTGGAGATATCCCCTCGATGGAGCTCATGCTTTATCTCCCCACCAACGCCAAGACACCGGTTCCCTGCTTTCTTGGTTTGAACTTCGGCGGAAATCAATCCGTCCACCCCGATCCGGGAATTTCCCTCTCAAAGGCTTGGTTTCGAACGAATTCCGAGATCGGGAGCATCAATAACCGAGCCCCCGCCACTTCCAGAGGTGCCCTCTCCCGGCGCTGGCCCTTGGATCAGATTCTCGGTCAGGGCTACGCCGTTGCCACCGTCTGCCACGGTGATCTGGCACCCGACGACCCGGCAGAAATTCTCTCCAGCGGAATCCTGAAGCCGGGCCCGGAGACACCTCCCCGAACAAACGAGAGTTGGGGTGCCATCGGGGCCTGGGCCTGGACCCTCTCGCGCGCCCTCGACTACCTCCGGGAAGTTCCGGAAATTCACCCTCAGCGCGTCGCCGTTTTCGGCCACTCCCGCCTGGGAAAAGCGGCACTCTGGGCCGCTGCTCAGGATCCGCGCTTTGCCATGGCAATTTCGAATAATTCAGGTTGCGGGGGTGCCTCACTCCACAGACACCGCCTGGGTGAGAACATTGCCGCCATCACAAAGAACTTCCCCCACTGGTTCGCCCCAGGCTTTAAAGACTACGCGCATCGGGAAGAAGCCCTCCCGGTGGACCAGCACATGCTTCTCGCTCTCATTGCGCCGCGTCCCCTCTATGTCGCCAGCGCTTCCGGGGATCTTTGGGCCGACCCAACAGGCGAATTCCTCGCGGCGCGGGAAGCCTCCGAAGCGTACCGTTTGCTGGGCCACGAAGGGCTCACAGCCGATGCGAACATGCCCGCAACAGGCCATTCGATTGGCGAGAGAGTCGGCTACCATATCCGCTCGGGGAAACATGATCTCCTTGCGAGCGACTGGGCTGAGTTCCTCCGCTTTGCTGACCGACACTTGAAGTGACCGCCCACAGGGCGATGCCGAATGCCGGGCGTCGCGCGAAAACTCAGTTCAACCAATCCATCAAGCCCAGGCGTATGAGAACATACAGAATGCCAAACCCAAAAAGATAAAGCATTCCTGTTATACTGATTGCCCGCATCAGCAGACCTGGCCGATTCTCTGCCCCCACACAGGTGGAGCTCATCAAACGATAATTCAAGTAGGCAAAGAAAGGCGCGGCGAGGAAGGCGATAATGGTCGCCAGGTCGACCAGCCTAACCATCTCCGTCGAAAAACTGCGAATAATGAAAAGGGCACCCACGGTGCAAGCCGCCACCCACAGCAAGTGGCGACGGCGTCCATACTCCCGCCCCGGGGATTGAAAGAGAAGAGAGTACCCAACCGCCAGTGAGCGCGGGTAGGCGTCGATGACCGCCAGGGTTGTTGAAAACATGGTTGCCAGAGCGGCGGCAGCGACGAGCGGTGCTGTCCAGGCACCGAGACGATCCGAGTAGAGACGCACAAACTGTTCGGCAAACCCCGCGCCGCTATCGGCAAAAACCTCGCCTGAGCCGTGCAGAACCAGGGCCCCGGTGCCGAGAAAGAAGACGGCCATCACGACCGTGAGGGCATAGCCAAGATTGAAGTCCAAGCGTGCGCCCCCGATGGTGTAGCGCCCACCCGTTGAGCGCTCTTTCGCTCCGATCCAGAGTGACTGAAGAACGGAAAGCTCAATCGGGGCGGGCATCCAGCCCATCAGGGCGATAATAAAACCGACCCCTGCAATCGTCCAGGGCGTGGGGGCCACGAATCCTTCGCCCATTAAAGGGCCTTCTTTGAGAGCGATCAAAAACACCGCCAATGTAGCAAAAAAGAGGAAGACCATCATCCCCTTCATGGCGAGGTCCAGGAGGCGGTAGCGCCCCAGCCACAGAAAGACAAAGCAACACGCCAGAAGCAACGTGCTCCAATTGGCCATACCCCATTCCAAGCCGAAGAAACGCTGGGCCATAACGGCCGTAACACTTGTTACCCCAGCCGTACTCACGACCGCCGTTATTGTATTCAGAAGAAGAAATAGAATCAGGTAACCCCGCCCCAACCGTTGGTAGCCGTGAACGAGGCTCTCTCCGGTAGCTGCGGCGTAACGATGCCCGTATTCGAAAAACGGATACTTGAAAAGATTCACAAGCAACACGATACCCAACAATTGCCAGCCGAATTCGGCACCGGCACGGGTTGATTGCACGATATGGGAAACGCCTACGGCCGCGCCCGCCATAAGCAACCCCGGACCAATGGCGCGGAACGCGCGCAGCGGCGTGGGCACCAAACCAGGTGATGAACCGGGCGCTTCAGAAACGGGGCAGGTAGAAGGGGTCTGTTCAGGCATCACAGCAAGCAAAAGAAGCGGATGAAACAGTTGGGCCTGGAGCAACCTTTTTCCTCGCTGGCGACGGCTGAGGGCCGAGCTCTTTGAACTTGCCAGGCACCCGGCTGCCGGGCAGCGTCGCTGCCTCATGACGCGTTGCTCAGAACCAGACTCCGTCGCTGCCCCGGTGGCTCCTGCCTCCCGGCCGCGGGCACCAAAACGGGAGATCTTCGGGTGGGCTATGTTTGATTTCGCCAATCAGGCTTACACCCTTCTCATCATTACCGTTGTCTTTGGTGATCTGTTTACCCGCATCGTTGTCGGTGACGCTCCGGACTACAGACTGGGCAACTTTCTCTGGAGCCTCTCGTTGGCCACCAGTTACCTGCTGGTGGTAATCTGCGCGCCGATCTGCGGAGCGATCATGGACTTCACCGCAGCCAAGAAACGATTTCTCTTTGCCAGCTATGTCCTCACGATCCTTTGCACGAGCCTTCTCTACTTCGTCGCTCCGGGCTATGTCGCCTTGGGGGTCGCCCTGATCATTTTTTCGAACTTTGCCTACTCGATCGGGGAATCCTTTATTGCCGCCTTCCTCCCCGACCTGGGACCGCCGCGCGATCTGGGCTGGATTTCCGGCTTTGGATGGGCCCTTGGTTACGTGGGGGGGATGGCTTCGGCGGTGTTTGTTCTGGCCTTTCTCGGGGATGTTTCGCTGGAAAATTTCGACCGGATCCGCTGGGTCGGGCCGTGGGCAGCCGTCTTCTTCCTCGTGGCGGCGATTCCCACCTTCATTTTTCTGAAAGAACGTGGCCGCCGCCGCTCGCCACCGGTCGGAATGAGCTTGTTGGATCTGGGGTTCGGGCGGGTGCGCAAGAGCGTCCGGCATATCCGGCGGTACCGCGATCTCGGGCTGCTCCTGGCCTCCGTCTTTTTTTCCATGAGCGGCATCTACGTGGTGATCACCTTCGCCTTCATCTATGGCTCCCAGGTGATCGGCTGGGAGGAGTCTGTTCGCATTCAGATGTTTGTCCTCGTCCAGATTACGGCTGCGGTTGGAGCGCTGGGGTTCGGTGCGATTCAAGACCGGATCGGTGCCCAGCGCACCTACCACATCACTCTCGTCATGTGGATTGCGGCGATTCTCCTGATATTCGGGACCCCAGCTCTCAGCGCCTTCCTCCGTGAGCTATTGGGTGTATCCTGGGAAGCGCAGCACGTCTTCCTCGCTGTCGGCTGCCTCTCTGGACTCGCGTTAGGATCCTGCCAATCCTCCACCCGGACCCTCGTCGGTCTGTTTTCCCCCCGAACCCGGGCAGCGGAGTTCTTCGGCTTCTGGGGCCTCTCCATGAAGCTGGCAGGGGCCTTCAGTCTGCTCGCGTTGGGGCTGTTTCAAGTGCTCGTGGGGCTTCAGATAGCCATCCTCCTATGCGCGGGCTTCTTTGCCATCGCTCTCCTGATCAGCTGGCGCATCAACGAAGCCGAAGGCCGACGCGTGGCCGGGGAAGTGAACGATTGAGGGAGCCCTGGCCAAACCTGATCGCGCTCTTCAAGCGCAACCTCTCACGGGGTCTCCTCGAAAAGGAAGATGGTTTCATCCGGGCCGGCATAGCCGAGACGCTCGCGGACAACCCGCTCGAGGAACTCCGGGTCTTCCAGAACGAGCCGCAAGTATTCCTCCTTGTGGTCACGCTCCCGACGCAGGGCCTCCAAGCGTTCGACAATGGCTTCCTCACGCTCGCGGAACCCATGGTATTCTCGGTACGTGCTCAGGAGAACCATCACGAAAGAAAACACCACTGAAACCAAGAGGATCGAGAGAACTGCCGCAGTGACTTTACCGATCCAAGACATTGATGGACAAGAAGCCAATCCCTCGCCGATCGGGGGAGCAATTCCTTTTTATGGCAAATGGCTGCCCGACTAGGATTTGAACCTAGACAAACAGAGTCAGAGTCTGTCGTGCTACCATTACACCATCGGGCA
>CAYOIB010000046.1:0-21113 GCA_964403935.1 uncultured Puniceicoccaceae bacterium
TTCTTTGACATATCTGGACTCCTTTCCTCTAGCGTGTTCATAGCTTACGCCCCTGCCCAGTTTTCCGGCACCACTTCATCCGGCGGTGGACCCATACGCCTACAAGAGCGCGGCGAAGATCACAAAGCAAGGGGCATCAAGTAATATCTTACCTGGTAGGTTATTGCGGGTCGGCTCCCAGTGAACCCGTGAGAAATAACCTGACGGGTGGGTTATGAAGGATGCTTCGGCAGGGGCCGGGGCCGGGATCCGCCTGAAGCGCTTGACTCCCTGGCCCATTGACCGTCAGGTGAAGTCCTAAGTCGTTGAACTCAAACCAGAGACCACCTATGAAAAACCTCCAGTTCCGTCCTCTCTCGATCCGAAGGCTCGTTCTGCTCAGCCTTGCCCTGGGAACCTCACTTGGAGCGGGCATTCGCTACGAGATGAACCTCACAAACTTTACCAAGCCTTCCGAGGCAGACGGCGGGTCAGTCACAATCTGGGTCGATGACGGCAAGATGAAGGTTCAGGGGGCAGGTTCGGATAGTGGGGAAATGGTCTTCAACCTCGCAAAGAAGGAGATGCTGCTCATCGACCACCAGGAAAAGTCCTATATCATTCTTGATGAGCAGGCGGTGGAGAAAATCTCCAGCCAGATCTCATCGGCGATGGCCGAATACGAACGCGCTCTCGAAAATGTGCCACCGCAGCAGCGCAAAATGATGGAGAACATGCTCAAGAAGCAGATGCCTCAAGGGAGCTCCAAGGCCAGCCCGGTAGAAACAAAACTGCAAGCCACCGGAGCCACGGAGATCGTGAATGGCTATAAAGCGCGGGTTCACGAGGTTTATACGAACGGCAAGAAAACGCAGGAGCTTTTCGTGACCCGTTGGGACAACATCAAGGGGAATGAAGCCCTTATTGATGTGTTTGAAGGGATGGGAGGCTTCTTTAAAAAGATGACGGATGCCTTTGCCCAAGGCCCGTTGGCCGATCGCATTCCAATGGCAGCACAGGGCAACTGGCTCGAGCAGGTGAACCAGTTGAATGGCTTCCCCGTCCTCGTGCGAGAGTTCGGTCCGACAGGGGAACCGACCAAGGAGACGCGCCTGACGAAGGCCGAGGAAGCCTCGTTTGAGGCGGCTATCTTCCAAGCCCCTTCAGGCTATAAACGCCGCAGCCTCGATCTCGACTGAGGCTGCGCCTTCTGCGCAACAGAAAGCCTGGGGCCGTATTTTTACGATGCGTTCGCACCACCTTACGTTGACGATCTGGGGGCGCTTTGCATGCTTTTGTAAAAATGAATCTGCAAGCTATCGTCGAGGGCATTCGTGAGCTCCCCCCTGCTCCGAGAGTACTTCCTGCATTGCAAGCGCTGTCAGATGACGACGACTGTTCCACAGAAGACCTTGTCACCGTCTTGAAGATCGATGCGGCGATGACGGCTCTTGTGGTTAAGCTGGCCAACAGTTCCTTCTTTCGCGGCAGCCAGCCAATCGACAATCTGAACGAAGCGATCCAGCGAATCGGATTTCGGGAGGTTTTTCGTTCGGTTTCGCTTGCTGCGACCTCCCCGCTTCTCGATCGCAAACTTCCAGCCTTCAACATGGAAAGGGGCGAGCTTCTCGATGAATCCATGGCTGCGGCTCTCGTTGCCGAGGAACTGGATCGCTTATTGGGCTGGGGAAGTCGGGAACGTTCGTATACACTCGGACTTCTTCATGCCATCGGGAAGGTGGCGATTGATCAATTTGTCATGAAGCAATGGAGTGGGCGCGTTTCTGTTTCAGAGAGCGAATTGGATGAAGTACGCACACTGGATTTCGGACTCGTCGGTTCGATGATGCTTCGCGACTGGAGGTTCCCGGATTCGATCAGCATACCTGTTCGTCAGCAATCGGAGCCGCTGACCGCTCCGCCACGTTGGCAAAAGGAAAGCTGTATGATTGCCCTCGCGCGCGCTGCCATTCCGCAAGTGCTCACGAGTAGCCCCTCACCGAACGATGAAGAGAGAGAGGCCACCGCCCCATGGAAGCGTGCTGTAGAAATCGATGACGGTGCTTACAGTGAAGCGATTCGATTCGCCAATATCCGCTTCACCCAATTCCGCGAGTTGCTCGGCTTTGTCAGCCCCTGAGGCGGCCTGACTGATTGAACCCTCACGAGCCGAACCATCCACCTTCCAAACCTGCGTGGCCATCACCCCCGCTGTTGGCCCACCGTCAGCTGTCCCTCAAGGCAATGCGCTAGCCCGTAGCAGGGGCATGGCGCTCGATCGCCTGGCGGATGAACCCACTCAAGCGCGGGAGTGCGCGGGCGGCAGGGAGATCCCTGAACGGCTCAAGCGCCGCCTCCGCCGCCTCCACTTCGGCCAGAAAATAGGTGCGGACGGATTCATACACCCCAAATTGCAGCATTTCCTCATTGAGAGATTTCAGAGAGGCACGCCCCCCAGCAATCTCGAGCTTAAGGGTTGCCCGCTTCTCTGGCGGCAAGGCCTCCATGAGGAGCAACACCGGGAGCGTGAGCTTGCCCGTGGCCAAATCGGTCCCGAGCGTCTTGCCTGCCTTCGCCTCCTCGCCAAAGAAGTCTGTCAGGTCATCATAGATTTGATACGCGCTTCCCAGCTTCCGGGCAAAATGCTCCGCCGCGAGGGCAAAAGGCTCCCCCAATCCCCCGAGCAGAGCGCCGAGGTAGGCCGAGACCGCGAATAACTCCGCCGTTTTCAAGTCGATAAAACGCAGGTATTGCTGGATCGTGATATCCGTCGAACTGCGTGCGAAGGTTTGCGCGATTTCCCCCGAACAGACCTGACGGGTGGCCTGTGCCACCACGCGACAGACTTTAACGTCGGGAAAATCAGCCGCGAGCTTCAGCGCATGAGCAAAGAGCGCATCCCCGAGCAAGACGGCGGCATGATCCCCATATCGAGTCGCAGCGGTCTCGATCTGATGGCGGATCGTGGCCCCATCCAAAATGTCATCATGGACGAGCGTCGCGAGGTGGACGAGCTCCACGATGGCAGCGGCCTGAACCAGTTCCTTTGCCGGTGATACATCCTCCGTGAAGCCACTGTAGAAAACCAGGATTGGCCGAATCTTCTTTCCGCTGTGACGAAAGGTGAAACGGACAAGGGGCTGCACCTCTGGCTCAAAGGCTGCGACCTGCTCTTCCAGGAAGGCATCAAGCGCCAAAAAGTGCCGTTCAAGCGGACGGGCAATGGATTCAATCCCTTCGGCCAGACGGGGAATCTGCCGCGTATTTTCTTCAAGCGCCATGGTTTACGAAAGCTAGGGAGAGCCCCTTTGGAAATCAAGCGCGGCAGACAGGAGCTTGCCATTTGGAGTGAATCCTCCTATCCGACTTCATAATGTCCGACAGCCCACTCCTTATTTTAGCGTTCTTCGGGATCACCGCCTACCTCTTCAAGCTCTGGCTTGATGACTATCATGCCCAGCGTAAGGGGGGTGCCCGCGCAAATTCATTACCAGGCGCTGTTCCGACAACCAAGTTCCTCATCCTGCTCGGGATCGTCGGGGCCATCCTTTTGGTTCTCGTTGAAACAGCGGGTGAGTATGCTCTCGGCGTGAGCGCAGAACAGACGGATATTGCCGCCATTGCCCTTCTGGCCCTTGTCGCCGCGGGCTTCGGCGAAGAACTTGTTTTTCGGGGATTCCTCGTCGTTGATGGCCGTGGGCGCCGTGCTCTATGGCTCAGCATTATCGGGTTCTCCCTGCTTTTTGCCCTGCTCCATGTAAACTACTACCTCACTTGGGAGGAGGACGCAGCCTGGCACGCCTTCTCCTTGAATCTCAGCGGGAAAGCAACCTGGACCTTGTCGATACTCTTCCTGAACTCGATCTGGTTCTACTTTCTTCGCTTCGGGCCGCTCAACGGAAGCCGTTCGCTTTTGCCGTGTATCATCGCGCATGTCGCCAGCAACGTGGCCGTGTTTGGCATCAAACTGATGCAGGGCCACGTTGTCGGCCTGTACTGATTCCAGCGACACCAGGAGACCTCGGGCCCAATCAGATCAACCGAATCCCGACATGCAGGATCCCTGCGACGACCAATCCTGCCGCCAGATCGTCCGCCACCACCCCGAGTCCTCCGGGCAGATGCTGAAGCCGTGCAATTCCAAATGGTTTCAAGATATCAAAGATCCGAAACAAGATGAAACCTGCGAGGATCCACGCCCAGACATGCCCGCTCGCCTCCATGAGAGATCTCAGACCAATAAAGCAGACGGGCACCGCTGCCACTTCGTCGAGGACAATCTCTCCCGGATCCCGCTTCTGCAGGCGCCGCTCCGCCTCGCCGCACAGGGCAACAGCAACGTAGGCGAGAAGAACACAGCCCAGGATCTGCCCGACAAGGGAGAAGTGATAAAAGGTAACGGCATACAAACCCAGGCCGCCCAGCGTTCCGACCGTCCCCGGACCCTTGCGAACGCGACCCAGGGGCCCGCATCGTGCCGCCTCGACAACGAAGCTTGTCGGCAGCAGCCGGACCCATTGAAAGGCAGGATGCGTCTCGGGATTCATCCGACGGGACCCTTGATGAAGAAGACCCTTCCGTGCCGAACCAGATAAAGCACACCCGAGGAAACCGTCAGGAGCGTTGCGAGCAGGAAGTAGAGGTAGCCATTCAAGAAGACAAAATCATTCCACAACGGAAAATCCCGCCCCATCAATACCGGCAAGTCGCGTTCGAACGCTGGAACAGCCAGAAGGACACAGATAGCGGTCGTTTGCCAAATGGTCTTTCGTTTGCCAGCCTTCTCGGCTGCCAGAACGATCCCTTTACGGGCTGCAACCACCCGCATCCAAGTGATCCCCAATTCTCGAAGAGTGATTAAGACCACGAGCGGCACCATCAGCCATTTTGGCATCAAAATCTCCAGGTATACGAGAAGGACGAAAGCCCCTAAAACCATCACCTTGTCCACTGTCGCATCCATGATCTTCCCGAAATCTGTCACCAGGTTGTATTTTCTGGCGATCCAACCGTCGACGAAATCGGAAATCGCACCATAGAGGATACAAAAGAAAGCCAGGGTCGCGGCACCGACCCACGTCTGATGGACAAGCCACACCAACGCGATGAGCACGCCGATTCGAGAAAAAGTGATAAGGTTCGGAAGATGCTTCATGGCGCACTGGCAATAAACGGGGGCAGGAAGTCTCTCGCCCAAATTGAGAACAATTCAGCGCGCAAGGTAATCCGATTCATAGCTAAGCCCGACTCAGGCACGCCTCAAGGTGCACCGGGAGTATCCGACTTCAGCTCCTCGACTTCAACAGAGGCCTCGTCTGCACCGCTCCCGTCTTGCGCATGAAGGGCCTCAGCCGAACCGTTCTCAGATGAGGAATCCCCTTCGTCCGGTTGCTTCTCGGAATCTTCGCCTGCGGCAAGCTCTGCCCGCTCTTCAGATGCCTCCGAAGCCGATTCCAAACGCTCCGTGGACGACTCCGTTTCGGGGCCCGTCGGCACCTCTGCCGTCGCGGCTTCAGTGCCTGCAGCATCATGACCTGAGGCAGATGTCTCCTTCGCCTGCCCCGATCCATCTTGGCTCAATGGTGTTGATGCGGAAGGGGCAGGTTTTTCAGTCTCAGGCCCATCGCTCTCCGGGGCCTCCTTCCCATCCTCGCGCACCGGAGGCACAAACAGACGACCATCACTGAATTCGATCACATAACCCGCACTGACCAGGTACTTCAGATCACGACGCAATGACAGGACCTTCTCGCGCTCCTCTCCGGGCATTTCTGCGGAAGCTTCAGCCGAGGCCGGTGGAGAGATCCCAAGGTACTCGCGGGGCAAATCCTTCTCGTTCTTGTTCGGATGGGCCTCGATGAACGAAATCAAATCCGCCAGGCTGTCCGCCATGATCTCGTCGGCCTTCCGAAACCGTCGTTTCACAGCACAGACATAACTGACACCTTTCGAACCCTTCTTGTAGACGGCAAAGTTCAGCCGACGCAAACGACCGCGAAGGTGGTTGGCGGTATCGAGGGGAAACCTCAACTGCTGCGCATACAGCGTCTCAAGCGAGAGACGAATGGGATCGCCCGCTGGCAACAACGGGATCGCCTTTCCGGAAAATCGGGCGGAATAAGCCGGGCGCACAAGCTTATCCCTGGCCTTTGTCAGAAGATGGAAACGAGCCGCTTCAAGACTGTCGAATTCACTCCGCTCGCCCTCAGCGGCCTCCTTCAAGGTGTAATGCGTGCGTTTCTTCATCGATTCGAGCCACTGGTCTATGACCTCCTGCTCACGCACAGACTCAATCCGCTGCTGAAACCGCTCGAAGCTCATCTGCGGCAGCCGCGCAGCATGGTGCTCCTGACAGATCGTCTGGAAACGATGGTAGTTGGGAGGTCCAAGCAACTCACCGGTGATTCCACAGCGATTCACCATCTGGAAATTCCCGGCCGGCGGATCCACTTCACGCTCTTCAATCTCGAAAAACTGATCGAGGTGATGACTCATCACGTGAGCGATAGCCTCTCGTTCGGAAAGGAACGGCAAACCATCTGGAACTGACGCCCAGAGCAGTGCGTCCTCACCCGCCTTCTGGTCTGGATGCCGAATAACGCAGACAAAGCGTTCCGGTTTTTCCAGGATGACCTTTGCGATCTCGAATAGCTCGAAGGTTCGAAAGGAATTCTTCATCGCCTGGGCCAAGGCCTTGAAGGGCACATCCTCCGGATAGAAGTCGGCCTCGATGATTGGCCGGAAGGGCGTCCGCTCCTGGACGCGCCGACTATCGGCATCCGGTGTCGGCCCCGATCGTCCCCGGTCGGGGCCCCGACCTCCACCTTCACGCGGGGGCCGATTTACCTTCCCACCGCGCCGGTCCCGTGCACCACCGCGGGCAGGACCCGACTCCCGGTGACGTTCCTCCGGCATGGATTGGGATGGGCGAGCTTTCGCAGGCTTGGCGCTGACCCACGAAGGGCCCAGCGACAAATTCTGCAATCCACTCACATCAACCGGACCGGGCCCGCTCTTCTTTTCATCTGAATTGTCTTCGACCATGCTTTGGCACTGGGAATCCGCGATTCATCGCCAATTACAGGATCAGGTCAAGGACAACATCCAAACTCGCCGCACGATTGTGCTTCAGACGACAAAGCCGGAGCGGGCCCCAAAGCCCGCACTTATAATACGTAGTTGATCACGTTTCTACCTTTACAGAATCCCGCATTACCCGTTTCTTAAACCCGGGCAGTGCGGGCAGCGATACGTCCTCCGGTCGATCTTTTGTGCATGCGTCATCCATGACCCAAGATGTAATTATTTCCTTTTTAATCCCGCTCCGCCCGCGGGATGGGTCAGATTCGTGGGATATCGCATGCAGGCTGTTGCGACAGACCCTCCACTCCCTCCAGAACCAACGGGACGAGCGTTTCATCGCTGTGGTGGCGGGCCATGACAAACCTGAATGGTTTGATTCGCTGGACGATACGCGGATCACCTTCCATACGGTTGACTTCGGGGACCGCGCGCTGAAGAGAGGCCCAACGATCGACCGGATGTGGAAGGCCGCCTTCGCCGCCATGCGGGCCGCCCCGGCAAATCCCCGCTACCACATGACGCTCGACGCCGACGATCTCCTTCATCGTGAGCTCGTCGCCTTTGTGGCCGAACAGGATCACCCTGTCATCGTCCTCGATCGGGGGTGGGAGTTTGATCTCGCTTTCAATCGCATCCTACCGCGAAAAGATCTTTCCCACCGCTGTGGGTCCACCGTCATTTATCGAACGAAGGACCTTCCCCTGCCAGCGGGAAATGGGTGGGATGAATGGAACCGCATGCCAACGGTAACCCTGGGGCACAACTGTGTTAAGGAATTCGCTGCCGAAAGGAGCCTGCCCATCCTGACCCCCAGTCAACGATTGGTTGCCTATCTTCAGGGTCACGGCGAGAACCTCAGCAGAAAGAAGGCTATCGACTACAACTTACGGCCTCACCGCCGAAAACTCGCCTTCTATCTCCTCGGTCGCACCCCCGGCAGGGCCTTCAAACGCGACTTCGGCCTCCATTCCTGATAGCCCCCGTCCACAGGAAGGAAAGGCCTCCGGGGAGCGATAAGCCGGATTTTGTCCCGCCTTTCGGCGGTGGCACCCATTTATCTATCCCGCTCGCGCAGGATTCCGCTTTCGCGGATGCGACTCACCCGGGACCATCGGACGGGCCGCCCGGTCCCCTATTTGGTCTTGCACCGGATTGGGTTTACCCTGCCCCGAACGTTGCCGCCCGGGCGGTGAGCTCTTACCTCACCATTTCACCCTTACCTTCCGCGAGCGGAAGGCGGTATATTTTCTGTGGCACTTTCCGTCGAACGGCCTTGAAGCCGCCCGCCCCCGCTTTCACGGGGAATCCTGCCCTGCAGTGTCCGGACTTTCCTCGACACCACCGAAGTGATACCGCGGATGCCTGCTCCCCGGAGGTTGAGAGAACGCTCGTTTCCGCCTTTAAGGATGGCAAGTCTTATCCCATACGAGGCGAAATTCTGTTACCCCTTGCTGAAAGGGCCGACCTCGGGTCCAAAGCCTCTTTGTCTTGATTCGAATTAAGGCCTCCTTATAGAAGATCAGCTCGGTTTTTATACCGTCATCATGGGACTCAGCAAGGATCCGGAAGCTGTCATGCCATTAACAACCGTGAAAGGCACGATGGCAGACCGAATCAGGAAAAAGGATTGGGCGGCGACGCCTTTGGGACCGATCGAAAACTGGCCACAACCCCTTCTTTCGGCCGTGACGACGATGCTCGAAATCGGCTTCCCCTGCATCCTCCTCTGGGGCAGCGACCGAGTCGTCCTCTACAATGACGCCTGCCAACCTTTGCTCGGATCAAAGCAGGATGCTCTCGGGTGCCCTCTTTCCAATGTATGGACCGAAAGCATCGACACCTTGCGCCTCCTCGTCGGAAAGGCATTCGCCGGGGAGTCCACTCCATTCAAGAACCTGCCCTTCGTTCTTCGGCGGCCCAGCCACTCCGAGCCGGCCTGGTTCACCGGGTCCTTTAGCCCGGTGCGCGACAATTCAGGCCGGGTTGCAGGGGTCCTTAGCCTGGCCGTCGAGACCACGGACGAGGTGCTGTCCGCCCGGCGCCAATCTTTTCTCCTCCGGTTGAGCGAGGCCCTCCGCAGCCCGAACCCGACAGCCCTCGTCCAGAAGGTTGCAAGAACGCTTGGCAGCTTTCTCCAGGTGGATCGAGTCGCTTACGCCGAACACGAGGGAGACGAGCATGCCTTTCGCATTGAAGGTCAGTGGACCAACCGGGACCTACCCCCCCTTCCTTCTCATTTTCGCCTGACGGATCTCGGGGAAGCACTCGCCCAGTCGCTGGGCAATGGGGAGATCTTCCTCGCGGACGAAAGTTGCCGCCCAACGGAAAAGGCCCTGTCTACCCTTCCGGAAGCCTTCACAGCCCCCGAAGTGAAAACCATGCTTCATCTTCCGGTCGTCCGCACAAACAAACTTTACGCCGTCATTTTTGTCCATCGGGCAACGGACCATCGCTGGAGCGACGAGGAAATCGCCCTCATCCAGGAAACGGTGGGCCGCACTTGGGCCGCACTTGAACGCCGCCGAACCGAACACGCGCTCGTCCGAAGCGAATCCAGCTTCCGGGCTTTGGCCGACGCTATGCCACAGCTCGTGTGGACGACTCAGCCCAACGGGTCCGCCGAGTATTTCAACTCGCGCCAACGGGAATTTAGTGGGTTGCAGAAGAGGGCCGACGGGACTTGGGATTGGACTCTGGGGATCCATCCCGATGACCGTGCAACAACAATCAGGGAATGGGCCAAGGCCACAGAGCAAGGGACGCTCTATCAGGTCGAACACCGGCTTCAAATGACCGACGGCAGCTATCGGTGGTTCCTCAGTCGAGCCATCCCGAGTCGCCAGAATGGCACCATCATCAAATGGTACGGCACATCCACTGACATCGACGAAAGCCGGAAAGCCCAGGAAGCACTGAGTTTTACCGAAGCCCAGCGCTCCGCCATCATTGAACACGCTCCCATCGGCATGTTCCTCATCGACTCCGACCTTCGAGTACGCGAAGTCAACCCGCTCGCGAGACCACTCCTCGTCAATATCGAACAACCGATCGGGGCCAGACTGGAAACAGTCATGCACACCTTATGGCCATCCGAGATCGCAAAAAAAGGGATACAGCGCTTCAAGAACACGCTTGATACCGGAAAATCGTTTATCGCTCCTCACTTTGTAACAACAGCTCCCGCCGTTGGCGAAGCCCGTCATTTCGACTGGGAAATCCACCAAGTGGCCCTGCCCGAAGGCGATTACGGAGTTGTGTGCTACTTCATCGAAGTCACCGCGCATGTCCTCGCCCAGGACACCCTCCGTCGAAATGAACAGGAGCTGCGCAGCCTCAGTGAAACCCTCGAAACCCGCGTCGCCGAAAGAACCGCCGAGCTACAGGAAAAGACCTCCCGCCTGCGGGTTCTAGCCATTGAGCTCGCCTCCGCTGAACACCGGGAGCGAAAACGTCTCGCCGCTCTCCTCCACGATGATCTCCAACAGCTCCTGGCCGCGGCCAAGATGCAAATGGCTACGATCCGGCCCCATGTCATCGATGAAACAGGAGTCCATGCCATCACTCAAGCGACACGCTGGCTGGGCGAAGCTGCTCAGGCGGCGCGCGACCTGACAAGCCAGCTCCGCCCTCCGGCTCTCTACGAAGATGGACTTGTCCCCGCGCTACGCTGGCTCGCCTCCCAAATGGAGGAGAAACACGGGCTCGAAGTGATCATCGACGATGATGGCCTTCCTCACCCTTTGAGCGACGATGTAAACGCACTGCTCTTCGCATGTATTCGCGAACTGTTATTCAATATCACAAAATACGCGGGTGTCGACCAGGCTCAGGTTATCGTTGATACAATTGACCAAACCCTTCGCTTAACAGTGATCGATGAAGGCCGCGGATTCGATCCCGGCAAGATCGGGGCAGACCGCAGCGAAGGCGGCTTTGGTTTGTTCAGCATCCGGGAGCGGCTCCTGGCCCTCGAAGGCAGCATGGCTATCGAGTCGGCCCCAACCAGGGGATGCAGCATCTCTCTTGCCGTTCCGCTCGGAGGTGTCAGGACAACCGAAACCGTTTCAGGGGCCGAGAAGAACGAGCTACCACTGTTCCACCAGGCCACAGCCTTACCAGTTACTCGGGATAACTTTCCCCGAGTTCTCGTCGTCGATGACCACGTCATGGTTCGCGAAGGGATTGCCAACATTCTGGCTGCCGATCCCCGCCTGCGTATC
Organism: uncultured Puniceicoccaceae bacterium; assembly: GCA_964403935.1. GTDB lineage: Bacteria > Verrucomicrobiota > Verrucomicrobiia > Opitutales > Oceanipulchritudinaceae > SLLG01. Next base: position 11,283 of record CAYOIB010000046.1, read on the forward strand.
ATCGGTGAAGCCGGGGACGGAACGGAGGCTGTGGATGCCGTTCGCCGCTTCACGCCCGATGTCGTCCTGATGGACCTTAACATGCCACGAATGAACGGCCTCGAAGCGACGCGCGTGATTCATCGGGAGTTTCCCAAAATCGTTATTATCGGACTTTCTGTTCAGAATGACGACGCCTCCCGAAAATCCATGCTCGACGCCGGTGCCGCCGCCTTCCTCCCCAAAGGCCGTGACACGGACCACATGATCGCAACCATCCTCGATCTGGCAAAGCGACAACACGAGCCCTCCGCGCCTGATCAGCAGCCCCAGCGGAGTGGCTGAGAACCGAAAACCCTTACCGGGTTGAATCGCGGGGTTTTCCTGCCTGCCCTCCGTTGACACAGCCTTTGAGGTGGGTACGCTGTGTTCACAGCCCGAAAGACGGGCCGTGCTTATTCTGTCGATCCATGAAGTTTCTTCTTACGCTCCTCCTTAGTGCCCTCGTTGTTGTCGGCTTGTCTTATATTCTTCCGGGTGTGGCCGTAGAAGGTTACCTGCCAGCCCTATTGGCGGCCCTCGTTCTCGCCGTCCTGAACGCATTCCTCCGTCCTCTGCTGGTTTTTCTAACGATACCCCTGACAATTCTGACCTTTGGGCTCTTCCTCTTCGTCATCAATGCGGCGCTGATTCTCCTCACCGCCTATCTGGTTCAGGGGTTTCATGTGGATGGGTTCTGGTGGGCGCTGCTCTTCAGCGTCCTCCTGTCGTTGGCCGTTGCCCTTCTGGAGGCGACCACAGGAAAGAAACTGCGCTAGAAAGCCCTTGAGCACTGCCGCGATTCCATGCGAGCAGCCTATTCGCACCCTGTAGGTTGCCGGGAAACAGTATTCCCTGCATAGTTGGAGCCAGAGCCATCCCGCGGTGGGATCGGCCCAAGCACCAACCCGTAATAAAGATGACAAGCACCTCTGTTGAATGGACGCCAGAATCCGTTCTGTCGGATTACCTGCGAATCTGTAATCGCGCCCTTGCCGAGAGCACAGACACATTCTGGCTTCGGAAGGCAAAGCGACTCAACAAGGCGCTCCTCGGGAGCGTGAAGGTGCGGACGCTGGTATACAAAAGTGACCCCGATGACATCATCGGTGAATTCACCCTCCGGTTTGATGCAGACGAGGAGACGCTCGAACTCTTGCCCGCAGGCGAGGACAAGACCGCCTTCACCTGGAAAGCTCCTTTGCCTTACCTGGAAGATGTCGTCAGCCGGCCTGAGTATTATATCAAGCATCCTCTGATGCTCGACTGGAAGTGGCTCAGCTCCCGCATCTCGACATCGGCATACGCCCACGTGAAGCACCCGGGCTCGCTGATCAAGTGCGCCACAGTTTTTGCTCTCGGCGTCGCCGTAGGTGTTGCCGCGAGCAGAAAATGCCACCAACGCCCAGGCCGCTTCTGGCGAAGCTGATGGGAAGACCCGATCCAGCATCCGCGCGCTCATGCGTCGTTGACGTCGTCCCGCCCGATCAGGAGCCCCAAGGAGGTCTTGCTTGATCAGTCGAATCGGGATCCGTCTGCGGCGCTGGCGACGGAAATTTAACCGTAGCCGCCTCGCCGCCCACCTCTTCGGCGGCCAAAAGCCAACAGGCTCGACCGACCAGCGCGGCCTGATAATGCTTCAAATTGATGGTCTTTCACGCCGCCAAATGGAGCGGGCGATGGCACAGGGCAACCTTCCTTTCCTCTCGAAGCTGATCAAAAGGGACCAATTTTCCATTGAAACCTTCTATTCGGGAGTGCCCTCGACCACGCCCTCCGTTCAGGCTGAAATCTTCTATGGCATCCGCACCGCCGTTCCCGCCTTCCACTTCCTCCGGCGATCAACAGGCAATGCCATTCGAATGTATGAAGCCGAATCCGTCGCTGAGGTGGAGAAGGCCCTGCGCAAGAAATCAACAGGTTCACTCATCGAGGGCGGACATTCCTACAGCAATATCTACCGAGCGGGTTCCGCGCGCTCCCGGTACTGCGTGGAGGATGTTGCCCCGGATGAGTTCTTCCGAAACCTCCATCCCTTCAAAAGCCTGATTCTCGCCGTTGTCTATGCTCCGAGACTACTACGGATGGGAGCCCTCGCCGTCCTCGAGCTGATCATCGCCATCGGCGATCTCTTCAGGGGTTTGTATGACCGAAGGGATCTCCTGAAGGAGATCAAGTTTGTCATGACGCGCGTGGTCGTCTGCATTGTATTGAGAGAATTGATACGCCTGAGAGTTCTTCTGGACATCGAGCGGGGCGTCCAAGTGGTCCATGCAAATTTCCTCGGGTATGATGAGCAGGCGCACCGGCGTGGCCCGGATTCAGCATTTGCCCATTGGTCGCTCCTCGGAATTGATCGGGTGATACGCGATATCTATCGAGCAGCCCATGGCTCGGATTATCGAGACTACGAACTCATTGTATATTCTGACCACGGACAGGAATGTTCTGAACCCTTCTTCAATCGACACCAGCGCAGCTTGCGTGAAGCGTTGGCGGATGTTTTCTCCAAAGGTCCGCTCGCGGATTTCAGCCTCTGGCAACGACCGGACCCCGTTTCCGAATCCGTTGGCGTCACCCTTGACCGGTGCCGAAACCTTCTCGGAATGACGATCAATCCGGATGATGAGACACGCCCCAAACCCGATCTGGAAAATGAAATTGTCATTACAGCGATGGGTCCGATCGGACACATCTATATCCCGTGCCGCCTGACAGAAGGAGAGAGGATCGACTACGCCAAGCGCCTTGTTGGGGAAGGGGGGATTCCCCTCGTTCTGATGCCGGACGAGAAGGGACGGGTAAAGGCCTTCAACCGCCAGGGCATCTGGATCCTGCCTGACGACCGGGTCGACATTCTGGGTTCCAACCACCCACTCCTGAAGGACGTCGCCACCGATCTTGTGCAGCTCTGCCAGCACACAAACGCAGGCGACTTTATCATCAGCGGCTGGGATCCGCACCAGAAGCCGCTCACTTTTCCCACCGAAAATGGAGCCCACGGGGGCCCCGGCTCGGAGGAAACACGCGGCTTTGTGCTTCTCCCCGACCGGATCCGGCGATGGCATCGCCCCGGTCTCTCGCAGGCCGGCAAGCGAATCCGCGGCGATGTCCTGCGTCGGATCGCCTTCCGTTTCCTCGGTCGCGAGAAAGATTCCCAGGAGCAGGTGCCCGATCATCCGCCTCGTGATGTAAAGGGTGCAACGACTCTGAGGATCATGACCTACAACATTCACAGCTGTCAGGGAATCGATGGGAAGATCCGCCCCGAGCGGATTGCCCGGGTGATCAACGCTTTTGATCCTGACATTGTCGCTGTCCAGGAAGTCGATGCCCACCGACCCCGAAGCGGGGGACACGACCAAGCCCAGGTGATCGCCGACCACCTGCGCATGACCCATGTCTTCCAGACGATGCTTGAGGAGAAAAAGGAGCGCTACGGCATCGCTGTCTTCTCAAAGTATCCCTTTGAAGTGATCCAGGCCGGCCTCCTGACGCCGACGGGATGGAGGCGGGAGGCGAGAGGGGCCATGCTCCTGCGCTTCGCCTCGGACGAGCAACGCTCCTTCTACTTTATCAACACGCACTTTGGCCTCACCCGCCGGGAACGTCGGGAGCAGGCATCACGGCTAGTGAGTGAGGAATGGATCGGAGGTATCCCCCCGAGCGATCCGATCATCCTCTGTGGCGATTTCAATTCCGGACCGCGCTCCCCGGTCTATCGCCTCTTGCGCAGCCGACTGGACGAAGCCTGGATCGCTGCGGGCGCAAGCAGCATCCGCCCGAGTTTCCCATCCATCCGGCCGCTTCTGCGTCTTGATCACATCTTTGTCAGCTCCCACTTCTCGGTTGAGCGGGTTCATGTCCCGAACACGCTTACCGCCACGCTTGCATCCGACCACCTTCCGCTCTGCGCGGAAATGAAACTGCGGGATAACGATGCGACTTCATGAGCACATCCGACGCTACTGGGGCCGACTCACGCTCCTGACCATTGCCCTTCTCATCGGAACCGGCTTTATCTATGCAAACCGGGAGCGGATAGACTGGGAATCCCTTATCGACTACGGTGAAGGCATCCATGCCCTTTGGTTTATCAGCGGGTTTCTTCTTCTTCCCCTCGCAGGCTTTCCCATCAGTGTCTTCCTCGTGGTCGCCGGGATTCGTTTCGGGCTGATTGGAGGGATGGCGCTCGCCTCCGTTGGTATGATCTTTCACAGCTACGCCGCCTTTTTCATCGCCCACAGTTCGTTCCGAAACCCGGTGCGCCAGTTCCTTGAAAAGCGAGGCTACGCCATCCCGCCTGTCAAAGCGCAGCACCGTGTTTGGTTTACGGCTCTTTTCGCCGCCCTCCACGGCCCTCCGTATATCGCCAAGCTTTACCTTTTGGCTCTTACCGACATTCCCCGTCGTACCTACGTCTGGATCGGAGGTCCCGTCTATATCGCCTTCGGTCTTCTACCCGTCGCCGCCGGAACAGCAGTCGCCGAGTTGAAGCTCGAATGGATTGCTCTGCTCGTTGTTATCGTGGCGGTCTTCACGCTCGCGGGTTTCTGGATTCAGCGGCGCTTCGGCGGACGGATCATGGAGGCCACCGAGACGTCAACGCCATAGGGCAATGCTTGCCATTGCACTCATCCTGACGGCTGACATGCTGCCCTTTCGAAAACGCTGCCCGGCAGCCCCTCTCCCGCTCCCAGGGGCGCCCGAGAATAAATAAGGTTCTAGCCCTCTTCCGGAAGCCCGAGCCGCCCGTGCACCTGCCTTTGCAGGCGCTTGTAGAGAATCGCATCGGAAGCCAGTTCCTCGCCGTAGGAAGGCACCATCGCACGGAGCGGCTCGCGCCACTCAGGCAGACGCGAAGCAAAACACTTCGCGACAATCTCAAGCATGACTTCGACGGCTGTCGAAGCACCGGGGGAAGCACCAAGGAGCGCCGCGATCGAACCATCAGCAGAGGCCACAAGCTCGGTCCCAAACTGCAGTGTGCCCCCCATCCGGCCTTCCCGCTTGATAATCTGAACACGTTGGCCTGCCGTCACCAAACGCCAACTATCGTTCCGCGCTTTCGGGAAAAATTTACGGAGGGCTTCCATCCGCTCATCATGGCTTTGCCGGACTTGACTGATCAGGTAGCGGGTCAGATCCATATTGTCCTTCCCCACCGCCAGCATCGGGAAGATATTTGAAAACCGGATCGACCCAGGAAGATCAAAGATGGAGCCGGACTTCAGAAATTTCGGTGAAAAGCCGGCATAGGGCCCGAACAGGACCGACTCCCTTCCTTCAATTATCCGTGTATCCAAATGGGGCACCGACATCGGTGGAGCCCCCACTTCGGCCCGCCCATACACTTTGGCCTGATGGCGCTTCACGACATCAGGCTCACTGCAAACAAGAAACTGCCCGCTCACGGGAAAACCACCATAGCCCTTCCCTTCCGGGATATCCGACTTCTGCAGAAGCGGCAGCGAAGCCCCACCCGCTCCGACAAAGACAAAGGGCGCCGTAATCGTCCGCGTGATCTTCTTGCGCAGGTTTCGCACTGTCAGCTTCCAGCGCCCATCCTTCATCCGCTCCAGATCTTCCACCGGATGGCAAACGGCAGCCTTTATAGTGTCCTGCGCATCCAGATAATTGACCATCGCCTGCGTCAGCGTGCCGAAGTTCACATCCGTTCCCGAAAGCGAACGGGTGGCCGCAATGCGATCCTTCGAAGCGCGCCCGTCAAGCAGGAGCGGGGCCCACGCGCCAATGCGTTTGGAGTCCTCGCTGTATTCGATCCCCTCGAAGAACGGGTGCGCTCCCATGGCTTCGTGACGCCGACGCAGGAAATCCACATTATCCTCGCCCCAAACAAAGCTCATGTGCGGCACTGCATTGATAAACACCCCCGGCTGCGGCAGGATACCCTGCTCCACAAGGTATGCCCAAAACTGCTTCGAACGCTCAAAAGCCTGATTGATCTGAAGGGCCTTCGAGATATCGATCGAACCGTCCGCACGCGCCTTCGTATAATTCAACTCACACAAGGCAGCATGACCCGTCCCGGCATTGTTCCAAGGGTTCGAGCTCTCCTTCGCCACTTCCGCAAGCGCTTCCACGATCTGGATCTTCAGATTCGGATCGAGCTGGTGCAGGATCACTCCAAGCGTCGCGCTCATGATGCCCCCACCGATCAGGACAACATCCGGTTCGGCAAATGTCTGTTCACGTTCCATGATAGAAGATAGAAATGCACCCACCAACCCGTCCGATCGCATCCCTGAACAGCAAAGAGCGTCCAAGGAGACGCCCACTTCCGAACAGAGCCATTGAGTTTTCGCAACATCCAGCCCAACCGCCCCCGCCGCAACCTCATTTCACGCCAACGACCAACCGCCCCCGCCAACACCCCCACGGATGTTGAAAACCGCAGCGCAAGCATCCCTTCCCAATGGAACGGGCAAGGAACAATGAACCGGATCGACAACTTCACGGCGACCAGACCAAGATTAACATCAAAATGCACGACCGGGAGCCAAAGATTTATTTTGGGGACGTCATTCAACAGACGAACAACGGCGAACTGAGCTACGGAGCTATCAACAACACCCCCGCTCTAGCCGAGAACCTCGCGACAAAGAGCATCCCGGCTGGATCTCCACGAAATGGGCCTGGACCGCGACCACAAGCTCCTCAGTACCCGTCGGCTGGTAGCGAAAATGGAAGGAAGACGACAGAAAACAACCGGGCGGATGGCCTACCCGACTGATAATTGCGCAGCATGGACATAGTCCTCCAAGCCCGTCCAACCCCGGACACCGAGACGACCGAGTTACGGCTGCGCGTCGTGGCCCGCCCGGACAAAATGGTCGCGGTGCTACTCACGCGTCTCGGTCTCGAACTGCCCCATGCTTCCAATATCGTGCAGAATGTAGTGCCACAAACCACCTCCTGAAAAACGTAAGCTATTGATAATCAAAAGAACGGTTTTCGGAAGTGTTCAACTTGGGTTAAGTGCACCTGGGAGTAATATTGGGAAAAGCATGCCACCGCAAAATCCCACTACTTTCAACTACGCCCAAGTTCCCCATCAAAGAGTCCCCCTTAAACCTGGCCTGCGGTGGTTGAAAGCGGGCTCAAGCCAAGTTCTTTTAGAAACTCATTGTGTTTGCGGGCGGCATCACCAATCGATTTTTCGATCTGCACCAGCCCGGCATGGGTCTGGGTCAAATCAATCTCCTCCTCCGCGAGCGCGGTGCTGATGTAGCGGGAGATGTTCAGGTTGAAGCCGTTCTTTTCGATCTCATCCATCGCCACCCGGCGGGAGTAGCGGGACTCTTCTTTTCGGAACTGGTAGGTGTCAATGATCCGGGCGATGTGCTTCGCCGTTAGCTGGTTCTGGCGCTTGCCTTTCACGAAGTGCTCGGCGGCGTTGATGAAGAGCACGTCGTCCGGCTTCTTGCATTTCTTGAGCACGAGGATGCAGACCGGGATGCCGGTGGAGTAGAAGAGGTTCGCGGGCAGGCCGATGACGGTGTCGATGTGGCCGTCCTTGAGCAGCTTGGTGCGGATGCGCTCCTCGGTACCGCCCCGGAAGAGCACGCCGTGGGGCAGGATGATGGCCATCACACCTTCGTCTTTCAAATAATGGAAGCCGTGGAGGAGGAAGGCGAAGTCGGCGGCGGACTTGGGGGCAAGGCCGTGGTTCTTGAAGCGCACGTCGTCGCCCATGGCATCGGTCGGTTCCCAGCGGTAGCTGAAGGGTGGATTGGCGACGATGGCGTCGAAGCTTGGCTTCTTCGCCGGGTTCAGCTCGCGCAGGAAGTCCCAATCGTTGGTCAGGGTGTCGCCGTGGAAGATTTCGAACTCCGTGTCCTTCACCCCGTGCAGCAGCATGTTCATGCGGGCCAGGTTGTAGGTGGTGATGTTCTTTTCCTGCCCGTAGATTTTGCCGATGCCTCGCGGCCCCATGCGTTTGCGCACGTTCAGCAGCAGGGAGCCGGAGCCGCAGGCGAAGTCCAGCACGCTTTCCAGCCGCTTCTTCGGCCCGGTTTTCGGTTCCTAGCTGTCCAGCGTGACGATGGCGGAGAGGATGTCGGAAATCTGCTGCGGCGTGTAAAACTCGCCCGCCTTCTTGCCGGAACCAGCGGCAAACTGCCCGATCAAATACTCGTAGGCATCGCCCAGCGCGTCCGTGGTGGTGGAAAACTCCGCCAGCCCCTCGGCGATCTTCTGGATGATGGTGCAAAGCTTGGCGTTTCGGTCGGCATACCTCCGGCCGAGCTTATCCGAGCCGAGGTTGATCTCGGAGAACAGGCCCTGGAATGTACTTTCGAAGGATTCGTTTTCGATGTACTTGAATCCCGCCTGCAAAGTGTTGAGAAGCTCATCATTCTGGGTGCGAGCCAGGTTGGCGATGCTGTTCCAGAGGTGCTGCGGCTGGATGACGTAATGCACCTTGCGCCGCATCTGCTTCTCGAACTCCGGAATGTCGTCCGGGTTTTGCTCATACCAAAGCAAAGTGGGGGGAGCATCCTGCTCCCTTGTTTTGAATCGGGAGCTGGAAGCTCCTCCCACTTTGGGTAATCCCGCCCCAACTCCTTCTTCGCCGCCGTCTCGTAGTTGTCCGAGAGGTAGCGCAGGAAGAGAAAGGAGAGCATGTAGTCGCGGAAGTCGTCCGCGTTCATCGCCCCGCGTAATTGATCGGCGATGGCCCAGAGGGTCTTGCCCAGTTATTGCATGAGAATTTAGAAGTGAGAAATTAGAATTTAGAAATGAAAGGCTGAAATGGAGGGGCTATTGTGGGCCTTTTATTTTCTTCACGATGGTGGTGAGGATGGCGATGAGTTGGTTTGCTTCGTCGAGAAGGGGCGCGAGCTTCTGAGCTGGAATGATGTCGGTGGCAATCAGGAGGCGTAGCCAATAGTGGGGTTTCGCGGGCTTCTTTGTGGGAAATTGAAACCTTAGAAAGAAAGTCGGCGCGACTCTGCCCGCCTTTGGATTCCTCCAAGTTGGCACCGACCGAAGTTCCCGAGCGCAGCAACTGGTTAGACAAAGTGCGTGAAACTCCCGGGCGTTCGTCGAGCGTTTGGCAAAGTTTAACGATGCGAACCGCGAACTCAAAAGCCCGCTCCGCGATTGCTTGAGGTTCATCATTCATATTTTCTCACTTCTAAATTCAAAATTCTCACTTTCGCTCGCGGCGTTTGATTTTGTTCTCGAGGGCTTTCAGGTCAGTATCGTCCTCTTGATCGGCTTTGCGGGCCTCCTCCAGTTTCCGACGACGGTCAAAATCGAGATAGAGATCGCTGGTTTTCAGGGTCATCTCTTCACGGCTGATGGAACCGGTGTGGGTCAGGAGCGGAAAGCCGTTGGAGGTGATGATCTGATCCACGTTTTCTTTCCAAAAGCCCATGCGTGTTTCCTGTCGTTGCTTGGCGCGAAGTTCGGCGGTTTCGAGGAAGATGACGACGAGACGGTTGAGGGTGTCGATCTCGTCCTCGGTCAGGTAGTTTTTCGCGACGAGGATATCCGTCTTGCGCACCTTGTCGCCTTTCCAGACGAGCAGACCGAAATGCGGGTCTGCGGGATTCGCCCGGGTGGTAATGAGTTCCGCGGCGGTGTTCCCGGTGACGGCGAACAGCAGGCAATTTTGGACGTTGGCGAAGAACTGCTGGGTGGCTTTGTCGGTCTTATCATAGTCCGTGCAGAGCGCGAAGAGGTCGCGCACCTTCTGGTAGAAACGTTTTTCCGAAGCCCGGATGTCCCGGATGCGCTCCAGCATCTCGTCGAAGAAATCGGGGCGGCCGTCCGGGTTCTTGAGACGCT
>CAYOIB010000047.1:0-5693 GCA_964403935.1 uncultured Puniceicoccaceae bacterium
CTCATATCCTACTGTAATGGTAGGGTAAAGATGCAGCTATCGAAAAAAGCAGAATACGGTTTACGTGCCCTTATCAATCTGGGCATTGCGCAGGAGGCTGGGCACGAGCGGGTCGCTGCATCCACTTTGGCCCGGGTCGACAATCTGCCGCTCAAGTTTCTCGAGCAAATTCTGATTACTCTGCGGACCTCTGGATACGTCGATACCCTCCGGGGAAAGGGCGGGGGCTACTTCCTCGCAAAGCCAGCTGTGCAAATAACGATGGGCGAAATTGTCCGCCTCTTGGATGGCCCCCTTGCACCGATCGGTTGTGCCAGTATGACGGCCTACGAGCGCTGCTCGTGTCCGGATGAAGACCATTGCGGTCTCCGTATGCTCATGATCGATGTGCGCAACGCCGTGGCCAATATTCTGGACCGGTATTCGCTCTATGACGTGGTCGAGATCACCCTTCGCAAGATCCGGCGTAACGGTGTCGACCACTATTTTCTGACCGAGCAGGACGTCCTTCCCCTCCAACCCATAAACAATCCAGCGGATCCTGCCACAGGATTTCTGGCCGAACGCTCACGCAAGCAATGAACGCCATCCCTTCCACCACGGCACCGGGCCTGTCTCAATCCGCCGCTTCTTCAGTCGTTCCAGACTGGCTCAAGCTGACGACGCGCTACGTCGGAGAACTGGAATACGGGCAGGTCATCCTGACGATTCACCAGGGGAGCGTGATCGAGGTTCAGAAAACCGAGCGCACCCGCCTTGCTCAGCCCAGGCGCGGGTAGGGTGCCGTCTCTCTAAAATGCCTTTCGCCGACCGGACTCACCTCCGGAGGTGCCCTTCACTAAGAATATACGCACGTCGGGGAATCCATTGATTCCCTTCCGCTGACCGGTCAACCGGAAGCTGGTTCACAAGAAAACCAGCTATGAAAAACAACATCCGGCCCGCTTTGGGCCAGCCTCTCCAAAAACTGCTGCTCACGGCTGCGGCCCTGAGTTCTTCGGCTCTTTTTGCTCAAACGCCGGACGATGAAGTCCGTCTTTTGCGCGAACAGCTCGCCTCCATCCAGGCACGACTCGATGCCCTTGAAAGCGCGCCCGTACCAAGGGATTCCGCAGGGGGCAATCGCGGTGATGATCCCGTCATCACGGCGGGCCCGGGTGGCTTCTCGCTCACTTCGGCGGACAAACGCTATCAGCTTCGCATCCGCGGCAACATCCATGCGGACGGACGCTTCTACTTCGGTGATACATCTGGCACCGACACCTTCTTGTTGCGCCGGGTGCGCCCGATTATTCAGGGCACGGTGGCTGAGAAGTTCGGCTTCCGGATCATGCCGGATTTCGCCGGCTCGAGCGTCACGTTGCTCGACGCCAACGCCACCTACAGCCATAGTCCGGCGTTCAACGTCCTGATCGGTAAAGCAAAGAGCCCTTTTGATCTCGAGCGCCTCGTTTCGCAAACCGACCTGCTCTTTATCGAGCGGGCCTACCCGACGACCCTTGGTCCCAATCGCGACGTTGGCCTCCAGCTCTATGGAGACCTCTTTGAGCAGCGCCTGAGCTATCAAGTGGCTGTTGGGAATGGCGTGCGAGACAACGACAGCAGCGTCGCCGACGTCAATAACGACAAGGACTTCACCGCCCGTATTTTTGCGCATCCGTTCAAAGGATCGGGCGGATTTCTCGAAGGCCTTGGAGTGGGGCTGGCCCTCTCTCACGGAGAGCGTTCGGGCACCCCCAACGGCTATCGCACGCTCGCCCAGCAAACCTTCTTTTCCTGGAGACAAAATGTAGAGGCCGACGGAGACAACACCCGGGTGTCACCACAATTCCACTACTACAATGGACCCTTCGGCGTGATGGGTTCATGGGTGTCGTCTCGTCACCAGATCGCCCTCGGGCCGGAGCGGACCAAGATCACCCAGGAGGCCTGGTTCCTTGCGGTGCAGTGGGTTCTGACCGGGGAGGATGCAGGTTCTCGCGGGGTGAGACCAAGGCAGGATTTCAATTGGGCCAACCGAACCTGGGGTGCCTGGGAGATCGCGGCGCGTTACAGTGAACTCGATATCGATGACGATGTCTTCCCGGTTTTTGCAGATCCTGCCAACTCCGCCTCTAAAGTGGGCAGCTATACCCTTGGGGTGAACTGGTACCTCAATCGAAACGTGAAGCTCGCCTTAAATTTCGAGCATTCCGATTTCACCGGAGGGCCGTCGGGCCCCGTCAGCCGCCGCGATGAAAACGCCATCTTCTCGCGCGCTCAAATCAGCTTCTAACACCTTTTGGAATACCTTATACGATCATGAAAAAGCGCTCACACCATCCAATTATCAAGCGATTCACGGTTGCGTTGCTTCTCCTTCCGCTGGCATTTGTCGGCTGCGGGGGCGGCGACACCTCGACCACACGTTCCATCGAGTTGCTCAATGTGTCCTATGACCCGACACGTGAATTCTATAATGAGTTCAACGAGGCCTTTGTCCGACATTGGGCTGAACAAACAAATCAAACTGTCATTGTGCGACAGGCCCATGGCGGCTCGGGGCGGCAGGCACGGGCCGTGATCGACGGACTTGAAGCCGATGTTGTCACCTTGGCTTTAGCTGCGGATGTCGATGCGATTGCCGAGCGCGGTCTGCTCCCGGCCAACTGGCAAAGCCGGCTCGAGGCAAACAGTGCGCCCTACCAATCGACCCTCGCCTTCCTTGTGCGAAAGGGAAATCCGAAAGGCATTCGAAACTGGGACGACCTCGCGCGTCCAGGCGTCCAGGTCATCACCCCGAATCCGAAGACCTCGGGGGTGGCCCGCTGGAACTACCTCGCCGCGTGGGGATGGGCTGTCGAAGCCTACTCGGGCGATGAGGTGCGGGTCATTGAGTATATTCGCGCGCTGTTCAAGAACGTTCCGGTTCTCGACACGGGTGCGCGGGGTGCGTCCACCACCTTCATGGAGCGGGGCATCGGTGACGTCCTCATCAACTGGGAAAACGAGCTCCTCCTTGCGCTGAAGAATCATGGGGACACGTTCGAAATTGTCGTCCCCTCGGTAAGCATCCTAGCTGAGCCCACCGTTGCGCTCGTCGACCGGAATGTGGATCGGAAAGGAACCCGGGAGGTGGCCGAGGCGTATTTGAAATTCCTCTACACGGACACGGCACAGGACATTGCCGGCAAACATTTCTATCGTCCGAGCAACCCAAAATTCCTTGAGAAGTACAAGGACCAGTATCCGGATCTTCGGCTCTTTACGATTGATGCGGTCTTCGGCGGTTGGGCTCGGGCAACTGAGAAGCATTTCAGGGACGGAGGGATTTTCGACCAGATCTACCTCCAATAAGTCAGTTCTTGTCTCCTCGGTGCCGCGGATAAAAGCCGCCGCACCGGGGAGGTTTCTTTCTCTGCAAGAACCTCATTCTTGATATGCCCACTGTATTATCACCCGATAGCGATCGCTCATCTTCAGGACGTGACCAGAAGCTCACCAAGCGGCCGAATCGACGGGTCATTCCCGGGTTTGGCTTGTCGATGGGCCTGACCCTGAGCTACCTCGGGGTGCTTGTTCTGATTCCACTTTCGACCATCGTGTTCCGTACCTTGGGAATGGGTTGGGGCGAATTTATTTCCGTGGTGACCTCCCCTCAAGTGGTCTCGGCCTACAAAGTGACCTTTGGCGTCTCCTTTCTCGCGGCCACAGTGAACGGGGTTTTCGGGCTGATCGTGGCGTGGATGATTGTTCGGTATCGTTTCCCGGGCAGGAAGCTTCTTGATGGTCTCGTTGACCTGCCGTTTGCTCTGCCCACAGCCGTGGCCGGCATTGCCCTCACGACCTTGTATGGACCAAATGGTTGGCTTGGGTCCTGGTTTTACGCCTGGGGCATCCCGACGGCGTATTCGAAGGTGGGTATCTTCATTGCCCTTACTTTCATTGGGTTTCCTTTCGTTGTGCGAACGGTTCAACCCGTCATCGAGGATCTCGATACAGAGGTCGAGGAGGCGGCTGTTTCACTCGGAGCCGGCCGATTGCGGGTTTGGGTAAAAGTTATTCTTCCTGCGTTGCTTCCTGCTTTGTTGACCGGCTTTGCCCTGGCTTTCGCCCGCGCCATCGGGGAATACGGCTCGGTGATTTTTATTTCGGGAAATATGCCGATGCGCACCGAGATCACGCCCCTCATTATCGTCAAGTTTCTCGAACAATATCAGTACCAACATGCCACGGCCGTCGGTTGCGTGATGCTCATTGCTTCATTTTTTCTTTTGCTGGTCGTCAATCTGCTCCAGCGCTGGAGCGAGTCCATTGGCGCCGCTCGGCATTAATATCCTGGTTTAGACCTAACGCTTGAACCTTTAGAATTATGGCTTCCATTGTCTCTCGCTTTCGGACGACGACCCCACCAAAAAGCGGCCGTGCGATCACCGAACCTGCCTTCTTCCGCTGGTGTATCATTGCCTTCGGTGGCTCCTTTCTTGTCTTGTTCCTCGTCATTCCGCTAATCTCGATTTTTGCGGAAGCTTTCAAGCAAGGGGCTGCGTTGTATTTTGCCGCCTTTGAAGATCCTTACGCCCGGGCTTCGATTCGGTTGACGCTTCTTGTTGCCGCGATCGTCGTTCCAATCAATGCCGTTGCCGGGCTGGCGGCGGCGTGGGCCATTACAAAGTTCAGCTTTCGTGGAAAGAGCCTCCTCACGACGGTGCTGGATTTGCCCTTTGCGGTCTCTCCCGTCATTGCCGGACTGCTTTTTGTTCTGATGTTCAGCACGACGCACGGATGGTTCGGCCCCGTCCTCGACCATCTGAACATGCAGGTGATTTTCGCTTTGCCGGGCATCGTCCTCGCAACGCTCTTTATTACGATGCCGTTTATCGCGCGGGAGCTGATCCCGGTGATGCAGGCGCAGGGTCGCGACGAAGAGTATGCGGCCTTGACGCTTGGTGCGAGCGGCTGGCGGACGTTCTTCCGGGTTACGTTGCCCAATGTGAAATGGGGCCTGTTTTATGGCATCATTCTTTGTAACGCCCGGGCAATGGGTGAATTTGGGGCGGTGGCGGTGGTGTCCGGGAATATCAAGGGGCTCACCAGCACCACGCCGCTCTATATCGAAACCCTCTACATGGAGTATCAAACGGTTCCTGCCTTTGCCCTCGCATCACTCCTCGCCCTGCTGGCGCTTCTGACCCTCGTTCTGAAAAACCTGATCGAGTGGAAAGCCTCAAGAAGCAGTTAACTACAAAAGCAACCGATATTTCAAAATCGAATTAACGTGAGTATTCAAGCGACCAACATCCGGAAAACATTCGGCTCGTACACCGCCCTCGAAGGCGTCGACCTGTATGTTCCGACAGGAAAGCTCGTGTCACTCCTGGGGCCTTCGGGTTCGGGGAAGACCACCTTGCTGAGGATTCTTGCTGGCCTCGAGTTTCCCGATCCAGAGGCGGGTTCGAGCGTTGCCTTTCATGGTGTCGACGTCACCTCTACGCCCGCCGGGAAACGTGGGGTCGGCTTTGTCTTCCAGCACTATGCGCTCTTCCGGCACATGACGATCGCAGAGAACATCGCCTTTGGTCTCAGGGCCCGCCCGCGCAAAGAACGGCCTTCATCGGCGGCAATCAAGGCGCGCGTTCTGGAGCTGCTCGAACTGGTCCAGCTTGAAAATGTGGCCAAGCGCTATCCCAGCGAACTCTCCGGGGGGCAACGCC
>CAYOIB010000047.1:5793-20732 GCA_964403935.1 uncultured Puniceicoccaceae bacterium
CAGCTTGAAAATGTGGCCAAGCGCTATCCCAGCGAACTCTCCGGGGGGCAACGCCAGCGCATCGCCCTCGCTCGTGCGCTCGCGGTTGAGCCGAAGGTACTTCTTCTCGACGAACCTTTTGGGGCTCTTGATGCCCAGGTTCGAAAGGATCTGCGCCGGTGGCTTCGGGCTTTTCAGGACCAGATCCAGGTGACGACGGTCTTTGTGACGCATGATCAGGAGGAGGCTCTCGAACTGGCGGATGAGGTCGTTGTGATGAATAATGCCAGGATAGAGCAAGTGGGCTCCCCTCAGGAGGTTTTTGATCATCCGAAATCACCCTTTGTCATCGAGTTTCTGGGTAATGTAAATCGGGTGTCGAGCGGATATGGGAGTATCGGGATTCCAAATACACGGGACCAGATCTATGTGCGGCCGCATGATATCGAGCTCTTCCAGAAGCCGGGGATGGGCGGGATAGATGCGCGCGTTCTCCATGTGTTCTCCGCCGGAAGTGTTGCCCGCGTCTCCCTCGAGCGACTGGACATTCCAGATATTCTCGAAGCTGAGGTGCCCCGCGCCGACCTCGAACGGCTGCGTTTCGCTCCGGGTGATATCGTGGGACTACGGTTCCGTCATATCCGGTTGTTTGCCAAGGATAACGAGGGGAGAGATACACTTGTCGAACGGAGGGTCGAGCCGGTGTCGTAAGCGGATTCTATAACCTCTTCGCGCTGGGTGGATTTTGAGATCCCCCTGAAGTTTGATACGCATCAAGGCAAAAGCCGCGTATCTATAGTAGATTGGGTCCTATGAAAAACAAATGGAAGCTCTTCGGGAGCGCCGTCGCGCTCGGGCTCTTGACTTTGGCCCCTTCAGCCGCCGCCCACTGTGATGCCTTCGATGGTCCCATCATCGGTGAAGCGAAAGAGGCCTTCGCCGCCGGGGATGTCACACCTCTGCTCAAGTGGGTGATGCCGGAGCATGAAAAAGAACTTAAGGATGCCTTTCAACGCGCCCACACCGTGGCCGCGCACGACGAAGCTTATGATCTCGCAGAATTGTGGTTTTTGGAAACACTGATCCGCGTCCACCG
The DNA here is from genome assembly GCA_964403935.1 of uncultured Puniceicoccaceae bacterium. GTDB lineage: Bacteria > Verrucomicrobiota > Verrucomicrobiia > Opitutales > Oceanipulchritudinaceae > SLLG01. The sequence goes on from CAYOIB010000047.1 coordinate 6,869, forward strand.
TGAGGGGGAGGGCGCTGGCTACACCGGTTTGAAGCCTGCCGGTGAGATCGATCCCGCCATTGCCTTGGCTGACGCGGCGTTGGAGAGGGGTTCAGTCGATGCCCTGGCCGATCGTATTTCTGCCGCCGTCAATCAGGAAATTCTGAAGCGTTTTGAAACAGCTTCGGCGCTGCAAGCCAAGGCGGGAGAGAGTGTCGACGCCGGGCGCGAGTTTGTTCACGCCTACGTTGAATATGTCCATTTCGTTGAGGCCATTCACAATAGCATGACCGCAGCGGGGCACGTCCATTGATCTGAGATCGTAGTGAGTTGAGCCTTTTGCCTGAGCGCGAATCGATTATCGGTTCGCGCTCAGCGCAGTTAGGCCTCTCTTATTTATTCAAGGCTTTCTTGGCCTCGCCGACGGCTTTCTGTCCTTTGCCGCGTACTTGATCCTTTTGACCTTCAAGCTCGAGGTCGGGTTTATTGGTTGCTCGACCCACGCCTTCTTTAGCGCGCCCTTTGACGTCTTTTACGGCACCTTCAACTTTATCTCTGTTTCCTGATTTCATTGTAACCTCGTTTGTTGGGGTTTCTGGGAGGTTCTAGCTCCCGTAATTGAATCAGAATCTATGATGCAGGGAACGTGCCGGAATTAAGCCTATGTTTCTTAGCGTTTGGAAGTATTCGGGTATCAAGGACATAGAGATCGTAAGATCTTGTTAAGTATTGCCGGGAGAGCGGGTCGAGCCACCGAAGGCTGCATTTTGCGGCTGATACCAAGGGAACGCAAGGCGCGCCGCTACCCCCGGCGCAAAGCCTCCACATGCGGTTTCAGTTGAGCTTTTAATGAGAAGAAGGCGCGTTCTCCCCGCGGTCTGTTCTCAAGCTCTCAAGCGCTTCCTCTTTATTGGCGAAACGCCCGTCCAGCTGTTCTTCGTAAAGTTTGCGAAGTACCCGACCCAGTTCTGGGCCGGGCGGAAAACCCAGAGGCAAGAGATCGCGCCCTTGAACCAAGGGGACGGGGGCGGATTGCTCCACCGCGAGCGCTTCCGCCCGTTCGCGCAACCAAGGGGCAACATCGCCTGCATCCAGCGGAGGTCGCCCACGACCATCGGCCTCAACCACACGGAGCAATCGATCGATGCGGCCGACGTCTCGAGCCAGGCGGCGTATGGCCGAGGGGCCTGCCTCCGTCGAGCGCAGCGCCATCGGGCGCATATGGGCGACCACCAGAGCGACAACGTCGTCGATGAGTCGAGAACGGTTCGTGAGCCGTCCGAGGAAGGCCCGGGTTGGGGTTTCTCCTGCCGTGTCGTGGCCGGGCGAGCGCCAGCGGCCATCGATCAAAGCAGTCGTGAGTGGCTTCCCCAGATCATGACAAAGAACGCCCAAGCCCACAACCAGATCCTCCTGGGCATTGCCGAGTCGATGGGCGGCGAAGGCGTCCAGACAATGAAGGGTATGCGCCCAGACATCACCTTCGGGGTGCCACACGGGATCTTGAGGGCAATCAATGAGGGCGGAGAGCTCCGGCCAGTAGCGGATCCAACCGGTCTCACGAAGAAAAGCCAGTCCGAGGCTGGGCCGCTGGCCGAGGAGTAGAAGTTTTTTGAATTCTTCAAAACACCGTTCGGGTGCGAGGTCCTCGGGAGCGATCCCGCGGCAGAGATCAATTGTTTCCTGCGTTGGGGTCAGCTCGAAGCGGGCGATGAATTGCATCCCGCGAAGAACGCGGAGCGGGTCTTCCGAGAACGCCTCCGAGGTGTATCGCAGGCACCTGTTCCGCAGATCTTCCACCCCGCCGTGGGGATCAATAAGTTCATTCGTCAGAGGATCGAGCAGGATGGCGTTGAGGGTAAAGTCGCGCCGGGCGGCCGCAGCTTCCAGGGAAAGCCCGGGATCGGGCTCAACCTCAAATCCTCGGTGCCCGAGGGCGACCTTTCGTTCGCGCCGGGGCAGGCTCACGTCGATCGGAAGCCCGGCGAGCTTGTAGACGCCAAAGGCCTTGCCAACCACATCGAAGCGACCGTGCGATCCAAGCACCCGTTCGAGGGCCGGCGCTGGAAGACCAAAGATCTCCATGTCGAAATCGGTCGGCTTGCCTCCAAGCAGGATATCCCGCACCGCACCGCCGACAAGAAAGGCCCGGCCACCCGCCTTTCTGATTGATTGGGCGAGCCCAGCGAGAGTTCCTCCAATGTCTCCTTCAAGACGGTCTTGCCAAACGCAGTTCACAAGCGATCAATAAGAGTGCATGCTCGGGAGTTGGCCAATGGATTCCTCATGGAACGAATCCTGATCTTTCCGTTCCCCGGGCAGAACATACTGTTTCTTTCCTCAAGGCCGCCTTCATGCTTTCATCAAATACAGATCCTCTGAGGTCGTTGCAGCAAACAGGGCTAACAGTCCTGGTCGTTGACGATGATTCTTACGGGCTGACATTTTTCCGCTCCAGCCTGAAGCTGAGCGGGTACAAGGTCGTCACGGCTATCAGTGCGATGGAGGCGCAGGAGCAGCTGGAGAAGTTGGGCTGCAAGATGTTCTCGGCTGTCTTGACCGATTTTCGCATGCCGGAGCGCACCGGAATCGATCTTCTTCGCTGGATTCGGCAAAAAGATCCGTCCCTCGCCACCATCATTATTACCGCCCAGGGAGAGAAGGAGCTGGTCAAGCGCTCCTTGTCCGAGGGGGCCGTCGATTTCGTGGAGAAGCCCATCACGCACCAACTCCTGCGGGAGGTCATTGCCAAGGCGGTCGCTCAGACCCTTCGCATGCGCAAATACGAATCGGACCAGGAAGGCCTGCGCGACGCCGGACGAATGGATCAGATTTTCAATACTTTTCTCGGGCCGGATATCAAACCGCATATCCTCATGCGTTACCAGCCCTTGCACGAGGTGGGCGGGGATTTCTTTAATGCTCAGCGGGTGGGGGAGGATTCCTTTCTCATCGTTGCCGGGGATGTGTCCGGGCATGATATTCGCTCGGGGTTTGTCTCCGCCTATTTTCAGGGGATGATTCGCGGCCTTTCCGAAATCAATCAGAGTATCGACCAAGGGCTGGCGTTGTTTAATCGCCTTTTGTGCAAGGATTGGCGGACGAACGGGGCAAACGGCGATGTCACCACAAGTCTGGTGGTGAGCGCTCTCGAAATTGATCTGCGGGCCCAGACACTGAGGGTGACGAGTTGCGGATTCCCGCCCGTCGTCCTTTGCGACCGGCATGGCTTTGTCACCTTTTCGAAATTTGGCGCGTTTCCGATGGGCTGGGATATCAATCAGACGCTGACGCCGGAAACCTTGTCCCTCGATGGGATTGAGTTTCTCTCGATGCACACCGATGGCCTTATCGATTTTGCGACCGAATTGGAGATTGATCCCTTTAGTCTGATCTACAGATTGCTACAGGAAGCGGACGGAACCGAAACTTCTGCTTTGCATTCCGCCGATGATATTCTTCTACTGCGGTTTTTCCTCAATCCCAACCACGAGTCGAACACTTTGTACCAGCCAATCCTACACGAATCGTACTCCGGCGATGAGTACGAGGACATTGATCACCTACAGGCCGTTTGGCGGAGGAGTATCCAGTTCGCCATCGAGGATGAATTGGGCGACCGGCTCTACGACCTGCTGATCTGCTTGCGCGAAGGAATGCTCAATGCCTTTCTCCATGGCTGTGAAGGGCTGCCCGAAAAGGTCTGTACCCTGCAGATGTCCTATAATGCAGAGGAGAAGATTGTGCGCGTGCGTATTGATGACCCCGGCAAAGGACACAGCTTTGATCTGAAGCAGCGCTTGAGCGAATTGCCGGAAGCCGGGGGCAGGCAGCTAGGCCTCGGAATTATTCAACACCTGAGCGACCGGTTTGGGATTGAGAACAAAGGAACGACTCATGTGTTCGATTTCCACATTAACCCCTGACCATGATTATCAGCGAGCTTAAAGCCTCCAAGAAGCGATTGGTGGTCCCCATCAGAAGCGATATCAGCAGCACGACCGTTGATGAAGTGGCCGAAGCTTTTCGTGAATCACTCACCGAGCATCCCGCTGAAGCCTGGAAGACCATCTATATCGATCTTCGCTACGCACGAGTGATCGACTCCAAAGGGCTCAATTGGCTCTTCAATGAGGTGAAGCAACTCCAGGGGCGGGATAAGCAGGTGGTCCTTCAGGTGGCTAGCCCAGCCATGAATCGCGTCATTCAGTTTTCCGGACTCGACAAGTTGGTCACCATGAAGTTCCGCCGCCGACGGCAGACCCGCTGACCAAGCGTGCAGGCTTTGTTTTTGTGCCAAAAACCGTTGTTTGGCAGCGACAGTGGGCGTGAATCAAGGCAATGCCTCCCGTCCGGCATTTGAGCCTCCCGGAAGCATCGCACCAGAGCCACTTCTGCCATAAGCTTCCGGTTTTATCGACGATCCGCCCATCGGGTTTCGATCCCGATACCAGCCGATCCGTTCAAGTCCCCGATCGAGAGGGTGGACCAGCGGATGGCGGCTCGTGCGCCTCGCTGTGAATTGGGGCAAATTCGCTCACATGCAAATAGCCTGTGCGGCCGTCGGAAAAGCGTAGGTTGAAAAACGGAGCCCTCTGCTCGCGGATCACAGCGGTTTCGCCCGCAGTTGCCGTGGTGTAGCTTGGGCTGTTTGCTGCTGGGGCAACTTTTAGTTCAGCCGAATCGACGATCACGACACCCATTCGGTAGGTGGCGAGATCGTGGGTAAGGGCGGCGAAGGCAAGGCAACCTATCGCTGCGGCCGTCACCGCCGTCAGCTTAAAGACCACCCCCAGCCGTCGGCGTGCGGACAGCACAAAGGCAACGAAAGTGGCATAGGCCAGTCCCGCGATGGCCAGAGTTGTCCACACGGAGCGCGGGAGCCCGTGGGCAAAGCCTGCCAACCACGGCTGTGCGACAGGATCAACCTCCAGTCCGGTGGCTTCGCGGACAAACCGAAGGTTTGCTTCGGTATCGGCATCTTCCGGAAGAAGGGCCTTTGCGCGCAGGTAATGGAGGACGGCACGCCCTGGTTCATCGAGCTGAAAGTAGGTGTTCGCCAGATTGAAGTGAAGGGAATGCGAATGCCCATAGTGAAGGGCCTCCTCATAGGCGTCCCGGGCGGCTTCGAAGTTTCCTTCGCCGTAATGAACGTTGCCGGAGACGAACAGGTTCTCCGCTTCAGTGGCATCGGGCTCAAGGGCACTCAGCGAAGCACCGAAAAGCGAGCTCAGGAAAATGATAATAATCAAATATCGTGTTCCGTTCATATCAAGACGGTAATCGATCGAGTTCGCTGAGGTGCTTTCTGAGGCGAGCGAGATCTTCTCGCAGGTCGCCATCAGGCATGGAAATGCCGCCATACTTTCCAGCATCAGCCTCCGAGAAAATCCTTGAGGTGAAATGGTGCAGCGCCTCGCTTCCGCCAGCTTTCTCGAAGAGCGCCCGTATCTCGCTTTCAACAAGACTGGTCGGCTGTCGGCTCGCTTCATCCCAACGGGCGGCCGATTCCTGGAGAGCGCGTCGCGCATGGTCGAGAAAGGCAGCGCGGTCTCCCGCTTCGGCAGCCTTATCCGCTTCGCTCAAGCTCCGGCGGGCCGAGCGGTTGAGATTTCGCAACCGGACCGATCGATTGTCCGCGTTCCGTTTCGACTGCCGACGGAGCCAGAGACCGAGAAGGGCGAAGAGCAGGACCGGTGCCCCGGTCGCCATCCAAAACCACGCGGAAGCAATGGGTGGCCGCAGCGTTTTCTTCCAGTCCCCCACCATGGACTTGATCGGGTGGAGGGCTTGAGGTTGAGCAGGGCCGGTCTCGGCGCGCCTTCTTTGTCCAAAATCGCGGGCAACACCAACGCGCTCGGCTGGCAAAACGTCGATGGGCTCCGCATCAAATACCACTGTATTGTAGCGCGCTCGCTCAGGATCAAAATAGCTGAATTCAAACTCAGGGACAGATTTGATTTCCTCGTGTTCGGGTATGAGCAGGTACTCAAAAGTCTTGGTTCCAGTCAGCCCACGGTCGTCATCCTGTTCAAAACGTGCTCTGGGAGGGTAGGCCCGCCATCCGGGAGGCGTATCGAGCTCGGGTGCGCCCATCCTCTCGAAATTGCCTTGTCCGGTGAGGGTGACCGTGAGGGTGATGGGTTCACCGGCACGGACGGTTCTTTCGCTCAGGGCCGCATCGACCTCAAAGGTGCCAATCGCATTTCGGAAGGAAGGGGGGCGGTCCTCACTTGGTAGCTCCTGGACTTCAATCCCAAGTTGTCCGGTCGATAGAACGATCCGTTCCTGAGCGGCGCGGGGTCGGCCAAAGAAATCACGCTGAACCCGATCCCTGTTCTCATACACAAGGGGCAGGCGGTATTGCAGGTCGTGCGTTCCTTTCTGAATTGGATTCAAGACGAGGTCCCATGCCGCAAATTGGTGAGGGATGCCTTCGACCTGCTGAACACCTTGTCTCGGCTGATCAGGCAAGGGAGACTGCGCAAAGGAGCTCCCCTCACGCTCGGGTATGCCGCCGAGGGCAACACTGACGCCTTGGCGGACGAGTAGTTTCAATGTCACGGGGACGGCTTCCCCCACATAAAGGGGCCGTTCAGGCCGCTCAAGGATTAGGTCAAAGCTTTGGCGCAGCGTGCTGTCCATTGGCTGAACCCGCAGGGTCACATCGTTCACCCGATAGTCTTCGCCGCGCAGGCGCAGGACGGGTCCAGGAATGTTGAAGATGCCTTCGCGCCCGGCCGATACGGAAAAGGTCAGCTGAAGCTCAGCCGAGCGCCGACCGTTGATGATGTTGGTCATTGTGCGCTGTCCTGTTCCGACAATGTGCAGGCCCGGCACGTCAGGCGGGGAAATATTGGGCACGGTGGATGTATGATCCACCCGAATGGTGTAGGTTGCCGATTGGCCCAGATAGATAATGCCGGGCTCTATTGAGGCGGAGACGTTGATTTCACCCGTCGGTTGAGCCGATGCCCATAACGGCAGGAAAACGAGCAAAAGCAAAAAGATGGATCTTCGAACAAACATGGGTTTACCAATCGCGACCCGAGGACCGGATGTCAGAACCGGATGGGTCCTCTGAGAGTGGAAGCACTTTGCCGCGGTCGTCGAGAAGGTTCAATATCTGGTCAGCCTCTTCGGGACCTAGGGAGGTGTCCGTGAGCGCTTCGTCGTGTTCGCTTTCCCGCGGCTCAGGGTCATCGGAAGAGTCCGGGTCTGGCTCTTCGGGTTCCGAAGGGTCGCTTTCAGGCTCATCATCGGCGGCATCCTCATCCTCCGGCTGACCGTCGTCATCGTTCTCTGCTTCGTCGGATTCGCCATCGCCATCGCTTGGGCTCTCATTCTCGTCTTCGCCGCTGTTGTCTTCCTGGTTGTCGTCTCCGTCCGAGTCGTCCTTTCGAAAGACGGCAAAGAGATTGTGTTCGTTACTTTGAACAAGAGCGTAGGTCGTTGCCTCCTCAGGATGCTCGACCCCGGATCCCTCCCAATGGTCGAAAACAAAGCCTTCCGCTGGCATAGCCTGTATTTCAACGCGGCTGCCGATCGGGTGGTTCCCCCCGCCTTCAACCGTTCCCGCGTCCTCTTCGATTGGAATCAGGATCAACGACCATTCGCGCTCCATTATGGCCGTAACTGTCCGGTCTTCCGTCATCGACACCGCAGACTCCGCCGCGGTGGGGTCGAGGACGCCGTCTCCCCGCCATTCCTTCCAGACGAACCCGCCCCGGGGTTCCGCTTTGATGGGTTGAACGGAATCGATCTCGTAGAAGCCGCTGTTGCCCGCGCGTCCGCCAATATCAGGCTCTAGCTTCACGTTCAGCCGGTATGCATCGACAAAATGGGCTGTCACGTGGGCATCAGCCGTGAGCCGGACCGTTGTTTCAGCTGAATTTGGGTCAGCAACTTCAAGCGCGTCGCTATCCGTGCTCCAACGTTTGAAAGCATAGTACTCAAATGCTTCTGCTTTGATGGGGATCTCGGCACCCTCATCAAAAGTGCCGGATTCTCCCGCTGTTCCGAGATCGGGGTCAGCCGGGTCGACCGTGAGATTCCAGATACGGATGAACACTGCAGCTATACTCCGGTCTTGATCCAGCAAAACCGTTGTCTCGGCGTTCTCGGGATCTTCGATGCCTTGACCTTCCCAGCGAACAAAGCGCCAGCCTTCATGGGCGCGGGCTTTTATGGGTGCGGAATAGCCGCGGGCATAGCTGCCGGCACCTGCTGTGCTTCCGCCTTCCGAAGGAGTTGCCTGAATCAGAAGTGTCCGGCTGATGACCTTGATAGAGGTCGAAACAAGGTTGGCATTGGTGTCCGCGTCAGTGGCTTCGGGATTCAGCTCCTTTGCGCTCTCGAAGTATTGCACGGCTTGGTTCCAGAGATCATGTGCTTTCTGAATATCATCCTCGGAGAGGGCTGCCTCACCGAGCTGATAAAGCGTATTCCCGAGATTAAAGAAGGCGCGTTCCTGCGTCTCCGGCTTGGCGTGGAGCAAGGCTTTTTCAAAGGCGTCCCGCGCGCCTGCGTAGTCATTTACTCGATACAGGCTGACGCCGTAGTTATAAAGTAAGGACGCATCATTTGGACGCCGCTCAAGGACGCGGGCGTAAGCTTCTGCGGAAGCGGCATATTCACCTTCTTCAAAAAGCCGTTGTCCTTCGATTGGGCTCCCATCGGTGGGTGATGTAAGAAGGACGCAGCTAAGGGCGAATGCCGCCAAGACCGCACCGCTGGATGGGCGGCGTCGAGTGGACAATGTTCGCTCGACAGCGAAGAGGGTGATCGCCAGTGCCAAAAACCACTGGAATCGATCGATAGGCACTTCTCGAATGCGCGTGCCTGTGTCTTCAGGTGGAATGGCTTCGCGAATGCGTTGATAGACAGTTTCAAGGCCTTCGCCGGCTCCGAGGTTTGTGTAGCTTCCGCCGGTTGCCGCGGCGATCGCGATCAGGGTGGATTCATCAACCTTGGTCAGAACGATATTGCCGTCCATGTCGCGATGGTAATCGGGCTGCCCATTGGGTCCGACCACGGGGATCGGGCTCCCTTCGGGGCTGCCGACGCCCACTGTGTGGATGACCATGCCTTGGTCGGCGGTGCGGCGGGCTTCGCGAATGCCTGCGGCCTCAAGGTCCTCTCCATCTGTAATGATAACCAGAATACGATGGTTTCGATCATGGGTCATCGCGGCATTGGCTTCACGGATCGCCCGGCCAATGTCGGTTCCTGGAACGGGTATGATATCTGTATCGACGACTTGAAGGGTGTGGCGGAAACCTTCGTAATCAAGGGTCAGAGGGCATTGGAGAAAGGCGCGTCCAGCAAATGCAACAAGTCCCACACGATCGCCGTGCAGGCCGTTCACAAAATCGAGGATCGATAATTTGGCGCGCTCAAGGCGATTGGGACGAATGTCCTCCGCCGCCATGCTTCGGGAGGTGTCCAGCGCAAACATGACATCGAGGCCCCGGCCTTCCTGTTCTTCCAGGTGCACACCCCATTGCGGACGGGCCAGGGCAAGGCCCGCACATGCCGTCGCCAGGAGAAAGAGCAGCGCTTTAAGGAGACGTCTGCGGGGGCTTGCGTTCTGACTGAGATAACGAAGGAGCTCCGGCGAAGCAAAGGCCTGAAGCCTTGCCGCCGATCGCTTCTCGGCCAGCCAGAAAAAGAGTCCGAGACAGAGCAGGACCGGAAGGGTAGCGTAGAGAATTATGGGATGGGCGAACTGCATGGGATCGCTCAGGGAAGACGTCGGAAACGAGTATTGAGAAGAAGGAATTCGCTCAACAAGAGGGTGAGCCCAGCAGATAGGGGTATCCAGAATAACTCGCGGTAGAGCCGTCGCACATCGAGGGTCACTTCATTCTGTTCAAGTGCATCAATGTCGGCGTAAACCTCTCGCAGTTGTTCGGCGTCCGTCGCATGGAAGTAGCGGCCATCGGTCATTTCAGCGATCTTCTGGAGTGAAACCAGGTCGATGTCGGACTGGCCGTATCTGAGCACCGGCGTTCCATCGCGTCGGCGCGCGGGTTTCCCATCCTCGTCCCATTGCACAGGGTAGGGGACGGCCCCGGTTTCACCGACACCAATGGTGTAAACGCGGATCCCATAGGCGGCCGCTGCCTGGGCCGCTTGAAGGGGTTCGATAAGTCCACGGTTGTTGGCCCCATCCGTTAAAAGAACAATAATCCGGCTTGGAGAACTGCGGTCTTGCAGGCGGCGCACACTGGTTGCCAGGGCTGTTCCAATAGCTGTTCCATCCTCAATGGACCCAATTTCCAGACTTTCTGCCCGCTTAATGATCCATCGATAATCGAGAGTCAAAGGGGATGCCAGAAAGGCGTCGCCCGCGAACGCGACCAGCCCCATTCGATCGCTTCTTCGATGCTCAATGAAGTCGGCGAGAACTGACTTTACAACAGTGAGGCGGTCCACCGGTTTCCCGTTCAGTTCAAAGTCGTGCGCCCACATTGAGGTGGAAAGATCGATGGCGATGAGGATATCAATGCCGCTCGCTTCAATACGGTTTGTCTCTGTGCCCGCTTGAGGACGTGCGAGGGCGATAATCAGGAGCGTTAGAGAAAAGAGGCGAAGTCCAATGAGAAGACGGCCCGCCCGCGACCGGATCGAAGCAGAAATCTGCCGGACTAATGCAATCGACGGAAAGCTCAGGGAAGCGTGATTACCAGGCCGGCCCATCAGGTAAGCTATGAGCGGAAGAAGGAGGAGAAGCCACAGCCACTCGGGGTTGGCAAAGCGGAATATCATTCGGTCGAAGTAACAGAGACGCCAGTCGCGCCAGTCGTGCCAGTCGCCTCGGTCGGTGGGCGTTGATGTGCCTCAACTGCGGTAATGAACTTGTTTGCCAGAGCGATCAGCTCAATTCGATCGGAAGGCGGCAGCTCCTGACGCGCAAATTTAACGATATCGCACTGCTCAAGAAATGAGGAAAGGGGCGCGCGCGCCGGCTCGTTCAGACCACTGTCCTGAAACTCGCGCAGAAACTCTTCCGTGGTTCGCTCCGTAGCCGGGAGGTGGAGAGCATCTTCAATGAAAAGACGTAAGATGCCGGAGGCTCGCACGGAAAATAGCTCGGCGGAAAGAGTCGATGATGCTTGCTCCAGTTCTTTCAATGTATCGCGGGCTTGTTGGAATATGTTTCTTATTAAGGGTTGAGACGTGGATGGCGGGGTTCGCCGTTTTCGGAGATACCATGTCAGAAGTGCCAGGAGCAGGACAACCAGAAGGCCGCTTCCGAGCCATACCCACTTCGCAAATGTCCAAAGTTGAATGGGCTCACGGATGTCAATGAGTTCCGCCTGTGCAACCACGAGGTTAGGCAGCAGGAAACTGGCCCACAACCAGCAATAATCAGGAAGCCGTGTAGTGGAAATCCTCATCGGCGGCGCTCCCGACGGCGAAAGAAGGCACGGATCGCCGTGATATAAGGTTCAGTTGTTGTGATGCTGATATGATCGACACCGCTTTTCCTGAAGATGCTGGCGAGACGGTTCCGCCGCGCGGTGTTCTCGCGCTCATAAAGAGCCCGTATCTGACGGCTGGAGGTATTCACTTCCACGAGCTGACCTGTCTCCGCATCTTCCAGGACGATCATTCCTACATTGGGGAGGGTCTGCTCGCGTGGGTCATGGAGCTCGATCGCAATCAGATCATGGCGTTGATTGGCGACCGCAAGCGTGCGAGGAAGCGATGTGCGCGCGGTTGATGGGGTCATGAGCGAACTTGATAGTGTTTCCTCAGTTATGAAATCGCTGAGCAGAAAACATACAGTGCGGCGTTTGAGAACACGCAGGAGATAACGGAGGGATCCGGATATATCTGTTCTTCGACCTTGGGGCTGAAAGAAGAGGATCTCCCGGATGACCCGCAAGACATGGGAGCGGCCTTTCTTGGGTGCGATGAATTTCTCAACTTTGTCAGAGAACAGCAAGAGACCGACCTTGTCGTTGTTGCGTGTGGCGGAGAGCGCCAGCACGCTTGCCAGCTCAGCGGCGATTTCACGCTTGCTTGCAGCACCCGAACCAAAATCGTTAGACCCCGAAACATCCACGGCCAGCATGATGCTGAGTTCACGTTCTTCTTCATAGACCTTCAGGAATGGATGATCCATTTTGGCCGTCACATTCCAGTCGATCGCACGAACATCATCACCTGGATGGTACTCCCGAACTTCTGCAAAATCCATCCCCGCACCCTTGAAAACTGAATGGTACGCGCCAACAAGCGTATCGTCGACAAAGCGGCGACTCCGGATCTCGATCTGGCGAACTTTCTTCAGGATCGCCCGTGTTTTTTCAGATTGTTCGGACACGTTATCAAGGGCTTCGACCGACAATTGATGGGTCGTGGGTAAACTCTACAGAAGAGCGGGTGCCAGTGAAATTAAGGCACCGGAAGGGTATCAAAGATACGCTTGAGAAGACTCTCGGAAGTGACTTCTTCGGCTTCCGCTTCATAAGTCAGCATGACACGGTGACGTAATACATCCATACCCATGACTTTGACATCTTGCGGCGTCACGTAGCCACGGCCCTGCATGAACGCCCAGGCTTTCCCTGCGAGCGTGAGAGCAATGGTTGCGCGTGGGCTTGCGCCAAACTGGATGAAGTCGCGGAGTTCCACCAAGCCGTGTTCTTCCGGATAACGGGTCGTATGAATGAGCTCGACAATGTAATCCTTCACCTTGTCGTCGACATAGACTTCATTCACGAGCAGGCGTGCCTGAAGGATCTGGTCAATGCTGACGACAGCATTTGCCTCGGGCAAAGCTGACGTCGTTGCCATGCGATCGAGGATGCCACGTTCCTCTTCTTTTGTCGGATAGCCGATACGGAGCTTCATCATGAAGCGGTCGACCTGTGCCTCTGGAAGCGGGTAGGTGCCCTCTTGGTCGATGGGGTTTTCCGTGGCGAGAACAAGGAAGGGCTTGGGAAGTGGAAAGGTTGTATCTCCAATCGTGACCTGCCGCTCTTGCATAGACTCAAGCAGTGCACTCTGGACCTTGGCGGGTGCTCGATTGATTTCATCAGCGAGGATGATGTTAGCAAAGATCGGGCCTTTCTTGGTCGTGAATTCGCCGCTCTTGGGGTTGAAAACCAAGGTGCCCAGAATGTCCGCAGGCAGTAGGTCAGGCGTGAATTGCAGACGGGCAAAATCGGCCTGAATGGCCGAGGCCAAGGTGCGCACAGAGAGTGTCTTGGCCAATCCCGGAACGCCTTCGAGCAAAACATGGCCGTTAGCCAGCAAACCGACGATCAGGCGATCGACCAGGTAACGCTGGCCAATGACAACTCGCCCAATTTCTGCTTGTAGTTCCGGAATCCAAGTAGAGGCCTGTTTGATCTTTTCGCTCAGGCTCTGGAGATCGAGTGTATCTGTCATAGTGGTAGTATCAGAAGTCTGAAGGCTTCGACGTACTGGCCACGAAGGCGTTCAAGGCAACGAAAAAGGCTGATTACACTTATCTTCACGGTCGATAGAATTCCCCGACGCTGTCTTTGGTCCAGGGTCAGAGTCAGGAGTTCCGGGGGTTATGGCAGGGCGTGGAACAGGTCGATTCTATTCTTAAGGAAACTTCGCCGTGACGACAGCGCCTCAAGCTTCAGTCGACCTTCTGAGCCGAGGCTTCATCGCTCTCGTGCTGGGCGAAGCCGCTTCGAAATGTCTTGGTGTAGAAGGTCCACTTGAACAGGGGAGGATCATATTTGATTCAGAGCCGTCCGCCCATGATTGGATTCTACGGATTCACCTTGCCCAGCTAGAGAGGTGACAGCCCGGCAGCCGTATACCCACACGTAAAACATTGTACCTTCTGCGGTAGCAATGTGCAGCTCCCCCATTCAGTCCGGATTTTCGACCGGGG
>CAYOIB010000048.1:0-1850 GCA_964403935.1 uncultured Puniceicoccaceae bacterium
ACAAAAAAAAGCCCGCACGCTTTTGGCGTGCGGGCTTGAAAGATAATTCAGAACCGTGGCTTAGTAAACCGTGGTCGATTCCTGGTCCACAACCATGGCTTCGCGGAAGTTGGTCGAAGTTTCCATAATCACCGTTGCGAAACCGGCTTGCTCGCCGACCGCCTCGATTGTTATGACAATCTGCTGACCAGGCTCAAGGTTCACGCTCTCAAAGCGCACCGTGCGATCGCGCACTGTGCCGCTAACCGGACCGGTGCCAACGCGAACCGGACGGACTTCAGCTGGGAAACGAACATTGATCGAAGCACCGCGGATTGGCTCGAGCGGGCTTTGATTCATCACGAGGAGGGTATAAACAATCGATTCACCCACCCGGATTGGATCAACATTATCCGTCACCGACGTCTGAATGGCAGGCACCGCCACCCATTCCGTCTCCTGGCGATCGAAGGCACGCAAATCGCGCTCAGCGGAAGCCACTGCAGTGTTGATGGTCGTTCCCGGACGCCCGGAAGTCATAACAACATTGAAGCTCCGGCTGGCTCCGGCAGCGAGCCTACCCACATTCCACGTAATAGTTTCTGGCTGTCCATCAGGCCCGGAGGCGACCGTTCCGCCATCAACGGAGCCCAGCTGAATATTTGCCGGGAGCCGATCGACCACTTGAACATCCTCCAGGGTCGTGTCACCGGAATTCCGAACGGTGATCGTGAAACGCTCATTCATGAGCGCATAGGCACGAGTCGCACCGGTCTTCTCCACATCGATACCGGACTGAACCACCCGAATCGGGGCTTCAGCGGCGATCTCTTCGCCTCCTGCGTAGTTAGCAACAGCTCGATTGATGAATGAGCCAACCTCTTCGGCGCGCGCGGAAACGATCACATCACGGCTTTGGCCGGGCTCGAGGGTGCCAACATTAAACCCGACCGGTGTTCCGGCCGTGAAATGCTCGGGCAAGAGGTCGTCAATGCGAACGTTTTGGGCTGAAGAATCGCCCGTATTGGTCACAGTAACAGTCCATGTGGCGGTTTCCCCAACCTCGACGCTGCGATCACCCGTCTTCGCAATAAGCAAATCAGGCGCTCCAACTTGAATCGGCAGGCAAATCATAGGATCCGCCCGCACAACGCTGCATACCGAAAATGTCCCACGCTGGTTTGCGGTGGACCGAATTCTGATGGTTTGGGTCTCGCCTGCATGCATCGTGCCCAAGGCCCACTCCACCCTGCCATCGCTCTGCGAGCCGGGAGGGGTCGAGGAAATATACTCAATAGCACCTGGAAAATGCTCCGCGATCACAACATTGGCGATCGACTGCTTTGCTAAAACGGTAATCAGGTGAACGCTCTCACTACCTACGGAAACAAGTCCGGAGCGGGAGCCATCGCGCTCTTTAGTAACTCTAAGTAAATCGTTTTCGTAAACGACCCCAGCACTTTGAGCGGCGGTGGGGGCCCGTTGAGCGGCCGGAGCCGAGGAAGCCGGCTCAGGTGTCGCACAGCCATAAAGCAGGCCGGCGGCTCCAAAAACAGCCATTAGTCTAAGAATGAATTTAATTTTCATTTGGTTTTCGAGAGAATCTATTGTTCTACACAAGCACACTTGGGTTCGCCAGCGATTTGAGAAACGATAGAAACAGACCTTCATAGAGCAAGCAATAAGTCCTTCCATGTCAGTGTAGTTGCTCGATCTCGGAAGAATTCTGCCTAGAACGCAACCGCGTCGGGCTCCTTCTTTCCGTTACCGGGGGCAAATTAGACCTAGAGGAAAGGCCTTTTGGCCATCGTGGTTCTTCAGCGAGCCTCATGGAAGCATGCTGAGTTTTCGATGAGGGAAGTTGAAGAAGT
>CAYOIB010000048.1:1950-3815 GCA_964403935.1 uncultured Puniceicoccaceae bacterium
AAGCGACGGCGATTAATGCGAACCATTCGATGCGGCTGACCGGGTCGATGGGACTTCCCTCCCTAACGGAGCCCTGCGGGATTTTTCGCTCGATTAATAAACAGTATCCCCCAATTTCAGCGAGGTGGCACGGCCGACCGCTTCGGAAGTGCAGCTTGCCTCTCTAAATCTACCTTTCGTCGTTCGCATGATCCATGGCCCGCAAAGCATCTTCCGAGCGCGGTTCCTCGAAATCCACCGCCCACCCCGGATTCGGCGGCACGGTTGAAGTGCGATATCAGAATGCCTTTGGCACAAGCGGATGTCCTCATCGCAAAGCCACAATGCCCTCCGTGTACCATGCCTGAGAACCCTGAACAACGTGCCCGCCGACAGATCGACACTCAACTGAGCGCCGCCGGTTGGGCCGTTCAGGACATCGCCACTCTCAATCTCTCCGCCTCCAAAGGCGTCGCCGTCCGGGAAATGCAGTCGCAAGGCGGTCCCGCCGACTACATCCTTTTTGTCGATGGCAAAGCCCTTGGCATCGTCGAGGCCAAGAAGGAAGGCACGACGCTTTCCGCCGTCGCCGAGCAATCGGCCCGCTATAGCGCCGCCAAGAAATGGATCCCCCCAACGCTGGGCCGACCCACTCCCTTTCACCTACGAATCCACCGGCGTCGAAACCAACTTCCGCGACCAACGCAACCCCGATTCCCGGTCGCGCCCCGTCTTCGCCTTCCACACCCCCGAGCACCTGCTCGAACTCGTCCAGCAGTCCGACACGCTGCGCGCCCGCCTTCGCCAGTTCCCCGATCTCGACATCGCGCCACTTCGTGACTGTCAGATCGACGCCGTCACGATGCTCGAGCGTTCCCTCGCCGCCAATCGCCACGCGCCCTCATCCAGATGGCTACCGGCTCCGGTAAGACCTTCACCGCCGTCACCCAGGCCTACCGCCTCATCAAGCACGCCGGTGCCAAGCGCATCCTCTTCCTCGTCGACCGCGGCAATCTCGGCCGCCAGACCGTCCGTGAATTTCAGAACTACATCACGCCCGACGACGGGCGCAGCTTCACCGACCTCTACAACGTCCAGATGCTCGGCCCCGGCGGCATCGATCCCGTCTGCAAGGTCACCGTCTCCACCATCCAGCGCCTCTATTCCCAACTCTCCGGGAAGGATGACCTCGACGACGAGGCCGACGAACACTCCGGTTACGAAGTCAGCAAAGTGGCTGAGGCGTCCCGCCTCAGTTCTCAGAAAGATCAGAGCCGGGACGGCTCTGCCACTCTAAGCCTCCCCGTCACCTACAACCCGAAGATCCCCATCGAGTCCTTCGACTTCGTCATCGTCGACGAATGCCACCGCTCCATCTACAACCTGTGGAAGCAGGGCATCGAATACTTCGACGCCTTCCTCATCGGCCTCACCGCCACTCCCAGCAAGGCCACCCTCGGGTTCTTCGACCGCAACCTCGTCACCGAATACCCTTACGTCCAGGCCGTCGCCGATGGCGTGAACGTCGGCTACGACATCTATCGCATCAAAACCGAAGTCTCCGAGAAAGGCGTCACCGTCAAGGCCGGGCATGACTACCAGAAGCGTGACCGCCTCACCCGGGCCAAGCGCTGGCAAATCCAGGAAGCCGAGGAAACCTTCCAGAAAACCCAGCTCGACCGCTCCGTCGTCGTCCCCGATCAGCTCCGCACCGTCATCAAAACCTTCCGGGAAAAACTCTTCACTGAGATCTTCACCGACCGCCCCGCCCGCGCCAAGGCCATGAGCCTCGACGCACCCTGGGTTCCCAAGACCCTCATCTTCGCCAAGGACGACAGCCACGCCGAGGACATTGTCGACATCGTCCGCAAGGAGTTCGGCAAGGG
>CAYOIB010000048.1:3915-20383 GCA_964403935.1 uncultured Puniceicoccaceae bacterium
GTTTCGTTCTCGTCGATGCCGTCGACGTCACCGAGTCCGACAAGACCGACTCCCGTCCGATGGAGAGCAAGCCCTCCGTCGCCTTCGATAAGCTCCTGCTCGGCATCGCCATGGGCGCGCGCGATGAGACCACCCTCACCATCGTGGCCAGCCGCCTCGCGCGTCTCGACCGCATCAAGGCCACCGACCCCGACGAGATTGAAAGAGTGGCTGAGGCGTCCCGCCTCAGTTTGTTTGAAGATCAGAGGCAAGATGCCTCTGCCACCCTCAGTTTATTTGAAAATCAGAGGCAGGATGCCTCTGCTACTTTCAACTTCTTCAACACGGAAGCCGAGACGACCAAATTCGAAGGAGCCTACCTCCCGCACTGGCACCAGGATGAAGTCATTTACTTCGTCACCTTCCGCCTCGCTGATTCACTCCCGCAGGAAAAGCTCAAGGCCTTCATAGAGGAAAAGGAACTCTGGCAGAAGCAGAATCCTGAGCCTCACACGCCCGAGCAGAAAGCCGATTATCACAAGCGCTTCCCACAACGTCTCCAACGGTGGCTTGATCTCGGCTACGAATCCATGATCCTCAAGCACGAGGAAGCCGCCCGGATTGTAAACAATGCCATCACGCACTTCGAAGGTGACCGCTACACGCTCGACGAGTTCGTCGTCGCAGCAAACCATGTTCATGTGCTCGTCGCACCTCAAGGAGAGCACACGCTCAGCGACATCCTGCATTCATGGAAGAGCTTCAACGCCAAGCAACTTCTCAAGCTCCCGATCGCGGATCAACTCAGCACCGCCCCGACCGTGTGGCAGAAGGAGTCGTGGGATCACATCGTCCGGTCCGAAGCCAGCCTGAACAAATTCCACGAATACATCCGAACGCATAAAGTAGCTGAGGCGTCCCGCCTCAGTCCAACATGGGAAGAACTGCGGCGGGACGCCGCAGCCACTCTCGCCGACGAAGCCGCCAAACCGCTCGCCTCCAATCCCGCGCTCCGCGACCTGCTGGAGGCCAAACGCCGCAAGACCGATGTCACCATCGACCACCTCACCGGCGACACCGTCATCAGCGCGGGCTACGACGAGGAAAAGGCCCGCCAGCTCGTCACCTCTTGGAAGCAATTTCTCGAAGACAACCAGGACGAAATCACCGCCCTCCAGATTCTCTACAACAAGCCCCACGCCAAGCGTCACCTCGTTTACGAAGAACTCAAGACCCTCGCCGAAGCCGTCGGCCGGCCGCCTTACCACATCGCCCCGGCCGAAGTCTGGAAAGCCTACGAACACCTTCAAAAGCGCCCCGTCACCGCTGACCCCGTCAAGACCCTCACCAACTTGATCACCCTCGTCCGCCACACCGTCGATCCTCAAAAAACCCCGCTCGCGCCCTTTCCCGAACTCGTCGAGGAACGGTTTCAGCGTTGGCTCGAAGGAAAAGTGGCTGAGGCGTCCCGCCTCAGTTCTTCAGAAAATCAGAGGCAGGATGCCTCTGCCACCTTTACCCCCGCACAGATCCACTGGCTCACCGTCATCAAAAACTACGTCGCCCTCAACGGCGCCTTCGCCACCGCCTACCTCGACGCCTGGCAAAGCGTCGACTCCGACGAAGGCGTCCCCCTCGCCGTCGCCACCCGTATTTTTGGCAAGGACGCCCTGAAACCGATCATCGAAGAGCTCAATCAAGCGCTGATCGCCTAAACAGACGGCAATTTTATTAGTGGACCCTCTATTTAAATTATTGACCCAATATTTAATTAGCTGCCATTCTTAATTAAATTCTTTGATAGGCATGCACGAATACAGCGCAGGAAATTGGCATAAGCAGTTAGAATACCGCAGCTTTCAGCCATCCATCATTAATCGCTCATGGACGATTAATGATCCGCGCGTGCTCAATGCCCTCAGCCGGGCAGACCGCCAACTCGGTCGGCTCGACATGTTCTCAGAGTATGTGCCCAACCTCGACCTCTTCGTGCGCATGCACGTGACGAAGGAAGCCACCGAATCCAGCCGCATCGAAGATACGCGCACGGAAATGGAGGAGGCCGTCCTTCCCGAAAAGGAGATCGCGGAAGATCGGCGCGACGACTGGCGTGAAGTCAACAACTACGTCCGTGCCCTGCGAACCGCGATCCAGCAGTTGGAAACACTCCCTTTTTCCAATAGGCTGCTTCGGGAAGCCCATGCCACCCTCATGGAGGGCGTTCGCGGCGAGCATAAGACTCCCGGTGAATTCCGTCGCAGCCAAAACTGGATCGGCGGTTCCAATCCCGGCAACGCCCGCTTTGTCCCTCCAATCGCCGGCGACGTGCCGGAACTCATGAGCGATCTCGAGCGCTTTGCCCACAACACCGACCTGCACCTGCCACCGCTCCTCAAGGTCGCCCTCATGCATTACCAATTCGAAACCATCCACCCCTTCCTCGACGGCAACGGGCGGATCGGGCGCCTGATGGTGCCCCTCTACCTCGTCGCGCAGGGCATCCTCAAGCAACCCGTCCTCTATCTCTCCGACTACCTGGAGCGTAACCGTGAAGAATACTACGAGCGCCTGACCCGCGTGCGGGAGAAAGACGCAATCACCGACTGGCTCATCTTCTTTCTCGACGGCCTGGCCGAAACCGCTGCCCGTGGCGTGGACACCTTCAACGAGATTCTTCGCTTCAAAGCAGGCTGGGAAAGAGAAATCGCCGCTTGGAAGCCCCATGGCCGAACCGGGCTCGCACTCTTCAACTACTTATTCGGTCAAGTCTGGGTCAATGCCAAGATGGCGGCCCAAGCCGCCGGGGTTTCCCAGCCCACCGCCTACAAATTGATCGACCGCTTTGTCGAACAGGGACTCCTCGTCGAGATGACCGGTGCCAAGCGCGACCGCATCTTCCTCTTCGATGCCTACCTCAAACTCTACCGCCGACCATGAGCGATCTCCTCAAATCACTCTTCGGCAAAAAGAAACATCTGGCTGACCTCGCTGCCGCCATCACCGGCCGACTCACCCGGGAATGGCGGGAACAAAAAGTGGCTGAGGCATCCCCACTTGCCGACGAGATGACCGACCTCAACTACGACAACCCCATCACGTCCGGCGACGCCTGGCCACAACTGAGCAGCAAATTGGCTGCGGCGTCATGCCGCAGTTTGCATGCATCATCTCAGAGGCGGGACGCCTCTGCCACTTTTTCCTTCGCATGCCCCACGAACTGATCTTCTACAAACCCCATCCGGGGAGCAACGCATCGAGGTCGTCTACCAGGATGAGAACTTTTGGATGACCCAGCGGGCGCTGGCGGAACTTTTCGCGGTTGGCATCCCCGCGATCAACAAGCACCTCAAAAACATCTACGAAACGGGGGAATTGGATCCCGATTCAACTCTTTCCAAAATGGAAATAGTTCGCCCACGGCGCAGAGTAGAAGCGGCATCTTGCCGCTTTCATAACCTCCTTAAGACCGATAACTCATCAGCAATTGTCTCCAAGTTTTGGAACAAAGTGGCTGCGGCGTCCCGCCGCAGGTTTCCTTCCATTCCTCAGAGGCGGGACGCCTCTGCCACTCTTTTCCACAATTCATGAATAACGACTCATCCGCAATCGTCTCCAAAGTCTGGAACTACGCCCACGTCCTCAAGAATGCCGGCGTCGGTTACGGCGACTACGTCGAGCAGATCACCTACCTGCTCTTCCTCAAGCTCGCCGATGAGATGACCGATCTCGGCTACGACAATCCGATCCCTCCGACTACGCCTGGTCCGAGCTCAGCAGCAAGAGCGGCGACGCTCTCGAAGTCCATTACCGCCACACCCTCGAAAACCTCGGCAAAGAGCCCGGCCTCGTCGGCATCATCTTCCGCAAAGCACAGAACAAGATTTCGAACCCCTCCGACCTCCAGCGCGTCATCAAGATGATCGCCGACGAGGATTGGTCCGGTATGGACGTGGATATCAAGGGCGCCATCTACGAAGGCCTGCTTGAAAAGACCGCCAGCTCGTCCGACAAGGGGGCTGGCCAATACTTCACCCCCCGCCCACTCATCCGCGC
This sequence comes from uncultured Puniceicoccaceae bacterium, assembly GCA_964403935.1. GTDB lineage: Bacteria > Verrucomicrobiota > Verrucomicrobiia > Opitutales > Oceanipulchritudinaceae > SLLG01. The sequence continues at coordinate 7,948 of CAYOIB010000048.1, forward strand.
CATCGTCGACGTCATGGCACCCAAGCCCGGACAGGTGATCGGCGACCCGGCTTGCGGCACGGGAGGATTCCTCCTCGCCGCCTATGACTACATTGCGAAACACCACAAGTTGGATAAGGCCGCGCGGAAGCATCTCAAGACCGAGGCATTGTGGGGAACGGATATCGTACCGGGGGTGGTGAGTCTCTGTGCGATGAACATGTATCTGCACGGGATTGGCAAAGTGGCTGAGGCTTCCAGCCTCAGTTCTCCAGACAAGAATCAGAGGCGGGACGCCTCTGCCACTATGGCCACTATCGACCGTGCCGACGCCCTCGCGCAGCCCAGCGGCAGGAAGTTCGACATGATCCTCGCCAATCCGCCCTTTGGGAAAAAAGGCGGGTACACCATCGTCGGCGACGACGGCCGGATTTCGACCGAGAAGCAGGAATACGAGCGCGACGAATTTTGGGCGACCACCAGCAACAAACAGCTCAACCTCCTCCAGCACATCGTCAGCGAACTCAAGGTCGGCGGCACCGCCGCCGTCGTCCTCCCCGACAACGTTCTCTTCGAAGGTGGCGCGGGCGAAACCATCCGCCGCGAACTCCTCAAGCGCTGCAACATCCACACCCTTCTGCGCCTCCCCACCGGCATCTTCTACGCCCAAGGCTGAAGGCCAACGTCCTCTTCTTTGAGCGCAAGGAAGCCAGCGAGAAGCCTTGGACCCAAGACCTCTGGATCTACGATCTCCGCACCAACCAGCACTTCACCCTCAAGACCAACCCGCTGAAGGAAGCGGATCTGAGGGACTTCGTGAAATGAGAGCCTCGAAGACAGTGAAAACCTCCCGCCCCCCCGCTGAACTCGCCGCCGAAATCGTCGAGAGCCTGGAAGCTGCGCTGGAAGAATTCCGGGCGGTGGAGGCGGCGGTGGCGAAGTAAATGGGCAGCTCCCAATTTTGCTGAAAAGACCGTCCGCCTTTAGAGCAAACCGAGTTCCATCTTACCCTCTTCGGTTATCATTTCCTGGTTCCACGGTGGATCCCACACGATATCGACGGTGGCTTCGCGCACCCCTGGGACCTGCTCGATCTTGTATTTGGCGTCCTGGGCGATCGCCGGCCCCATGCCACAACCGGGCGCGGTGAGCGTCATGTCCACCTTGACGTTGCAGTGTCCATCCTCTTGGGGCTCACTCAGCTCCATCGTATAGACCAGCCCGAGATCCACAATATTAACCGGGATCTCAGGATCATAAACCCGTTTCAACGCATCCCAGATCTCTTCATCTGTAGGAGGCTTGCCCGTGTATTCCGCACCCGGTTCCGGACCTTTGACCGAAGCTTCAGCCGGTGTTTCACCCAGGGCATCGGCATCCTTTCCAAGGATCTGAGCCATGCCGCCTTCCCAGGTGACGGTGAAGTTTCCGCCCAAGCGGTGCGTGATCATGACGCGTGTCCCTTCCGAGATCGTTACTTGATCCCCATACGGAACAATTGTCGCGGCCACATCGCGTGAAAGCGTGCGCTGGTTATCACTTATTGCCATCGTAGGTAAAGTAAACTGAGTCTGCCGTTCAAATCAAACGTGGAAGCTATCTTCCAGACGGGCACGGACATACGTCTCCAAAGATTCATCGCCAAACTTGTCGATGATCTCCTGAAGAAATCCAAAAACCATCAACTCGTGGGCCACCGTTTTCGGAATCCCGCGGGCAAGGAAGTAGAATAGATTGGCTTCGTCGATCCTTCCAGTGGTGGCACCATGGGAGCACTTCACGTCATTTGCCTTGATCTCCAAACCAGGGAGCGAATTGCTTTCAGCCTCCTCGCTGAGCATGAGGTTGTTATTCGTCTGATAGGCGTCCGTCTGCTGGGCACCTTCTTCAACGATAATCAGTCCACTGAAGATGGTCCGACTCTTGCCCCTCAGCGCATTCTTGAACAACAGATCGCTCCGGCTGTTTGGAGCCATGTGCGTCTGCAAGGTCCGCTGGTCAAAAAGCTGCGTCGTCCCGGGGACGTTGACCGAATACATCTCGACGTTGGTCTCGCTGCCAAAGATCTTCCCGTGCACTTCCTGCCGTGCATGGCTTGAACCCACATTGACCAGGATGCTCTTCGCATTTGTCCGGGTTCCAGCGTTGTTGGTGTTCAACTGAAAACTCAAGGTATTGAGATTCCAATCCTGAATGATCCGGTGATTGGTTTCAGCTCCGTCACCGGAGAAGACATGGGCATTGGCAATGGCCAAATGCCTCGTTTCGGTCGAGGCCGCACGCTGAAACTCCACCAACGATGCTTTGGCCTTTTTCCCCGCGACAAACAGCGTATGCGGAAAGATGGCCCCGTCGGGCTGCATCGTCCAGTTGTAGACAACAAACGGGCGCTCGATCTCCACCCCATCGGGAACGTAAAGAAAGACGCCGCTCCGCACGAGGGCGACATGCAAGGCTTCGTATTTCTCCGACCCCAGCTCCGGCGTCTGCTGCATGAAGTATTCCTTCACGAGATCGCCGTGCTGGTTGAGGGCGTCACCCAAGGTGGTGAAGATGACGCCTTGTCGCTCCAGCTCCGGGTCCATGATCCGGGCGGAGGCGACATTGTCGTCGACGAAGATCAGCTGACCCGCCGGATTCTTGACGCTGTCTGACCGGGCAACCAAATCGTCAGCCTCCGGCTTTGTGAAGGCCGTCGGTATAAACGAAGGGATTGTTTCCAGGGGTCGCAGGTTACTGAACCGCCAGTTCTCGTTGGTGCGGGTGGGAACCTGCGTCGTCTCATATCGCTTCCAGTGGTCTGCCTGCATTTGGCGAAACCACTCCGGCAGGTGCTCGGAGAGTGAACGGCGCTCCTCGAAAGTTCCACTATCGGCGATGCTCTTGCCGCCGTGGGAAAGAATTTCTGTGCTCATGAATAAATCAGTAGTCAAATATTGGATACGGAACAGGCCGATCAACCCACGCTGCCTTCCATTTCCAGGTCGATCAGGCGCTTCAGCTCGACCGAGTACTCCATCGGAAACTCGCGGATCAGGTCATTGACAAATCCGTTTACGGAGAGGGACATCGCCTGCTCCTCGGTCAGGCCGCGCTGCATCATGTAAAAGATCTGCTCGGCACTGACCTTCGAGACACTGGCCTCATGCTGGACCGTGTTCTGGTTGCCGCGGACCGTGATTGCCGGATAGGTGTCCGTCCGGCTATTCGTATTAATGAGAAGCGCGTCGCACTCGGTATTATTTCGACACCCTTTCAGGTGCTTCGGCATCGCGACGATACCCCGATAGGTCGATCGCCCATTTCCAATTGAGATCGATTTCGAGATAATGTTCGACGTCGTGTCGTCCGCCGCGTGCACCATCTTTGCGCCGGTGTCCTGATGCTGTCCGTCGTGAGAAAGCGCGATTGAGAGCACTTCGCCGCGTGCGCCCTTACCCCGCATGATCACACCTGGATACTTCATCGTGAGACGACTACCGATATTACAATCGATCCACTTCACTTCGGCATCCTCCATCGCCAAGCCACGCTTGGTAACGAGGTTAAAGACGTTGGCCGACCAGTTTTGAACAGTGATGTACTGGATCTTGGCTCCCTTCAGGGCGACCAGCTCAACCACAGCGCTATGAAGCGTGGTGGTCTCAAACTTCGGCGCTGTGCAGCCTTCCATGTAGGTCAGCTCCGCACCTTCATCCGCGATGATCAGGGTGCGCTCAAACTGCCCGAAGTTCTCCGCGTTGATGCGGAAATACGCCTGCAGCGGCTGCTTCACCTTCACACCCGGTGGCACATAAATAAATGACCCACCTGAGAAGACCGCGCTGTTCAGGGCGCTGAACTTGTTGTCGCCAATCGGGATCACCTTCCCAAACCACTTGCGGAAGATTTCGGGATGTTCCTTCAGCGCATCGGACGAGCCCATGAAGATCACACCCTGCTTTGAGAGCTCCTCCTTCATGTTCGAATAGGTGGCTTCCGAATCAAACTGGGCTTCCACCCCGGCGAGGAAAGCCCGCTCCTTCTCGGGAATACCCAGACGCTCGAACGTTCTCTTCACGTCTTCAGGCACTTCGTCCCACGTCCGGCTAGGGCGCTGGCCCATGGACAAATAGTAACGGATCTTGTCGTAGTCGATCGTTTCCAGGTCCTTCGAGGCCCAGTGGGTCGGTGTCGGCTTATCCCGGAAAATCTTCAGGGCCTTTCGACGAAACTCCCGAATCCATTCATCCTCGTCCTTGACGCTGGCAATGTATTCGACCGTCTGGTCCGACAAGCCGATGCCGGCATCAAATTCGTAGGAAGTATCGTAATGAAAGTTCCCCTGATCCCGTTCGATATTGATATCTGGAGTTGTACTCATGGAAAATGTCCTCTAATGTTCAAGGTTTCATCGCGCTCGGTTGACTTCGCGCGAGGTGGGCCGAAGCGACTTCAGGTGGATGCAGGAGCGAGTTCTTCCCGGGTCCACTCGTAACCCTTTTCCTCCAGCTCCTTGGCCAGATCTGCCCCGCCGGTCCGAACAATCGCTCCTTCGCTCATCACGTGGACCTTGTCCGGCACAATGTAGTTGAGCAGCCGCTGATAGTGAGTGATCACCAAGACGCCAAGGTCCGGACCACGCATGGAATTGACACCATCGGCGACAATCTTCAACGCATCGATATCGAGGCCGCTATCGGTCTCATCCATCACCGCATACTTCGGATTCAGCATCGCCATCTGCAGAATCTCACAGCGCTTCTTCTCACCACCCGAGAAGCCTTCGTTGACAGAGCGGCTGGTAAACTTCCGGTCGATCTGAAGCGCATCCATTTTGGCATACAGCTCCTTGTAGAAAGCAGGAGCGGAGAAGATCTCCCCTTCTTCCAGGCGGGCCGTGAGGGCAGCGCGGATGAAGTTGGCGATGGTCACACCGGGAATCTCGCTCGGGTACTGGAAGGCCATAAACATGCCCGCCCGCGCAATTTCATCCGGCTCGCGACCCAGGATGCTCTCGCCGTCCAGGAGCACTTCGCCACTGTCCACCGTATAATCTTCGTGTCCGGCCAAGACCTTCGCCAGGGTGCTTTTGCCGGTTCCATTTGGGCCCATGAGCGCGTGAACCTCGCCTTTCGGCACCGTGAGTGAGAAATCCTTCAAGATGGGCGTGCCATTGATGGATACATTCAAGTTCTTGATTTCGAGTGTGTTCATGAATCGTCGTATTTGAAATTACAGCCGACCACCGCTCATCAAACAGCGGCTTCGGTGGTTGTCGGTTCGGTGAGAACCCGACCGTGAAAATAAAGCTCGATCCGCTCCGCCTCCAACCCCTCCGGCAGAATATTTTGTAATTTCGCAAGGAGCTCGGCAGGCAGATCCACATCATAAACCTTGCCAGAGCGCTTATCGAGAAAGTGAGCATGCTCCGCGAGATTTGGACAGAAACGCGTGGGATCGCGCTCATGATTGACTGCCCGGACCAATCCGCACTGAACCAAGGTTTCCAGGCAATTATAAACCGTTGCCAGCGAAATCGTTGGCATCGTTGCCTTGGCCCGGGCATAGACTTCGTCCGCTGTCGGATGATCCCGCCTCGCCAGAAGGACCCCGAATATCAGGTCCCGATAGCGCGTCCCCCGCAGGCCATGGCTGGCAAGGGCCCCCTCAAGGAGTTCCTTTGCCGCTGGCGATAGACTGTCTTTCTTCGGGCGGGCCACAAAATTAAAGTTTAATTAGAATAATTCCAATTATAAGCCGCCCGCTGCGACCTGTGTCAACCCCCTTTCTTCAGGAGCTTGAAACTGCGTCAAGGATCGCCAGCGCCGTCAAGGGCCCTGCCCTGTCCCTTCTCTGAAGTGCTCGTCTCGCCGGGAAGGCTGTATCCGGCGCGATCACCGCTCACTTTCCTCGAGCGGACCCATTTCCCCGGGTGCGGGAAGCGAGGTGAGCGGGGCCCGTGCTGTTGGGCTTCAGCTTGAACTTCTGACCCTTGCTCTTGTCCAGAGGAAGCGCATTGGGGTTTGCCGACTTCTTCGCCGGAGATCTTGGAGGACGATTCATGAAGTCTCCTATAGGGCAGTTCCCGCTCCCTCTGCAATCTTTCCCTGCGTGCCTTGCAGCCCCCCTCCAGTTCCCGAGCCCAAGCCAACCACGGACCAAGACAGCTATCCACGGAATGACACGAGAGTTAAAGGCACTCTCGTTTCGTGGATCTCTGCGAGCTCCAAGCGTGGCTGGACGCACCATCGAATCTTTGGCAAGATCCGCTACAGAAGAGTGCTTTTCAGCCTTCAAATTTTTTCTCCTCCCTTGTGCCTTGCTCTGCGCGCTCCGCGTTCTCAAGCGAGGCACAAGCGGGCGGTGAAATAAAATTCCCGAGCTAAGCCACGGGGCGGAAAGTTTGGGCTCGGGAGAACTCCCATGACCGAACTCAATGCAGGAGTTGCCATCGGTGAGGCGGTTGAGAAGAGTGAGCCATGGTTTCCAGTCGGCTCGAAGAGATGTTCAGAAAAGGCGTGCTTGTGGACCCTTCCGGCGGGGGTGAAACGATTGTTGATCTCATCTGCGCGATCGCTGCTCACTTTGGGGCTCCCAGCCCTTCCTGGGCGGCGTCTAGGCCTCACTTCCAGCAGGAATTGGCCGCCGCCGAGCATGTTGTCCTTGTCCTCGTTGACGGCCTCGGAATGAACCTGCTCGGGAAGCTGGACCCCGCCGGGTTCTTTCGATCCTCGTTCTCCCGGGAACTGCGGGCCCTTGCTCCCTCGACCACGGCCTGTGTCCTGACCTCGCTCGCCACCGGGGTCTATCCAGCGGATCACGGAATAACCGGATGGTTCACCCACCTCCCCGAGTTTGAGCGCACCGTCCTCCCGCTTCCGTGGATCGATCGAGGCTCCAGACAACCCCTCCCGCATTTCGGAATTCGGCCGGATGACCTCTTTCCGCTTCAGCCTCTGATGCCCGGGATCCGGGCCGAGAGCCTCTGCCTGATGCCCACCGTGGCTCTTGAATCACCCTTCTCGATCTATGGGCGCGGCGGAGCCGAAGGAGCTGGATACGATCAGATTTCTCAAGCGGTCGACCAGGTCTTGCACCACTTTCAAAGTGCACACAGCCCCACCTTCACCTACCTTTACATTCCGCACATCGACGACATCAGCCACAACTTTGGGCCCCTCAGTAAGGAGGCGATTTCGACCGCTGGAGCCGTCGAAACTGAACTCCAACGGCTTGTCGCCAATCTTCCCCCGGAAGCTCGCTTTCTGGCGACAGCCGATCATGGGCAAATCCATATTCCCCCGGAAGGGCAGCACCTGCTCTCTGACAATGACGAACTTCTCGAACGCTTGATCGTGCCTCCTTCGGGGGAAGCTCGTTTTCCTCTCTTTCATGTAAAGCCGGGCCAGGGAGATGCCTTTGCGGCTTCGTTTCAAGAGCGATTCGGGTCCACCTTCGAGCTCTTGTCGATGGCCGAGCTGGAGCGTTTGCGCATCTTCGGCCCCGGGCCTCTCTCTCCTCAGGCAAAGCGTCACTTTGGTGACTTTGGCGCGATCCCGCTGGCACCGGTCACCCTGGATTATCTCCCCACGGGGGCAGATCCATCTCAAGGACAGATCGGACGCCACGGGGGACTTGCCCCCGAAGAAATGCGCGTGCCCTTATTCCTCCAGGGACTCACAGGCACCAACTCACGGAAAACATGATGCATACGCCTCGCCTACAAACAGGCAGCTTATCGAGAGAGAGATCTTCTTCCTGATTGACCTTCCTAGACAGAAGCATAAGTAATATCCGCATGAAAGCTAAATTCATAGCCGAGTGCGTCGGAACATTTTTCCTCTGTGCCGTTGTCGGCATGGCGGTCTTGCCCCCGGGAGCAGCCGACTGGGCCGCACTCGCTATTGGCCTTACCCTGGCGATCATGGTGTACTCCACCGGTCACATCTCAGGGGGCCACTTGAATCCGGCCGTCACGATGGGCGTTTTTATTCAAGGTAGCTGCCCACGCAGGGAAGTACTCCCCTATTTTGGCGCTCAACTTCTCGGTGGTATCATCGCCTTCGCCCTCGTTTTGTGGATCAAACCCGATCCGACCGAATGGTTGGCGGCACAAGCCCCTATGGAACTGGGGAAGGCCCTCGGGGTAGAATTCCTTTTCACTTTCGGCCTGGTGTGGGTGGTGCTTAATGTCGCCGTTGCCCGCGCCAATGCCGGCAACTCCTATTTCGGCCTCGCCATTGGGGGCTGGGTCGCCGCGGGCATTCTGGCCGTGGGCGGAATCTCCGGTGGTGTTTTTAACCCGGCCGTGGGATTGACGGCAGCTCTTCTCGGATTTCTGGGATGGGGCAATCTTGCCGCCTATGTCGTGGTGCAGTTGCTTGGGGGCATTGCTGCAGGCCTCGTCTTCAAGGCCACAGTTTCCGCTCAAGCATCCTGATTACACCGGCGACACGGGGTCTCTCAACTAGAAGTGACCCCAGCTCTTGCGATCTGGTCAGCAAGCAGGACCTTTCCTGTTTTGGTGGTCCGTCGACTGAACGGACCGCTTCAAACAAGGAATCATGAGCAAGCCGCCAACCTCAACCGTTGGGTTCTGGGACGACCACTACCGCAGCGGAACCATGCCTTGGGATCTGGGCGATGTTCCTGCCGAGGTTACCTGCTTTCTCAAGGAACAGGGTCGCATCGGAAGTATTCTCGTTCCAGGTTGTGGGTCTGCTTACGAGGTGAAGGCCTTCAGGCACTGGGGAAATCAAGCAATCGGAATCGATGTCAGCAATGAGGCTGTGATGCGGGCTCGAAAGATTGTTGGAAAGGAAAACGCCGGGCACCTGCGACACGGCGACTTTTTTCACATGAACTTTCGGGAAGCACCTTTTGCTGCCGTCTATGAACGAGCCTTCCACTGCGCCCTCCCCCCGAGCCTTCAGAAGAACTACGCTGATCGGGTGCATGCCTTGCTCAAGCCTGCAGGTCTGCTTTTTGGCTACTTCCTCTATGGCTTTGAGACAGAGCCTCCTCCTTATCCAATGCTTCCAAGCAAGGAGACCACCGCGTTCCACCCAAAGTTCGAGCTCCTTGAAAACCGACCGAGTTCCCACCCGCTTCCGTTGTTTCGAGGCCTGGAGCGGTGGCAAGTTTGGCGACGGCGTTGATCGAGGTCACGCATGTTGAATCCCAGCCGCCGATTTGCACCGGAGCCCGGCTAGCAGTGTAAGGCACAGGAGCAGAAAGCTTTCCCCGCGCGTTCCCGAAAGACGATTGTGGAGGGGAAGGACGAACGGAATGCAGCCGGGCCCCGCACCCGGCAGATCTAGCTGGAGACTGCTTGAAAGCGCGCGAGCTCTTTCACCTCAAGTTCCCACCCCCAGCCAAAGCCTGCTACTTCCGCAAAACCGAGGTGAAATCAACCGATTCAAAGCCTGGTTGAAGCAACCGAAGAACCGGGCAGTTCTCTGCAGTCTTTGCCACCGCGGCCTGCAACTGCTCCTCATTGAACGTTGGAAGCAACGCCTCAACCTTCATGTTCATGCTGGTGAGCCTCGGGCCCTCGTCTCGAAGCGAGAGCGTGACCTCCGCATGAACCAGAATTTCCTCCGCGATCACACTGTCGTCCTGCAGCGTCTTGCTCAGAGCCATAGCAAAACATGAAGCCGCGGCGGCGGCAATGAGCTCCTCCGGATTCGTTGAATCACTGTCGCCCGATTCATCACTGCGTTGCTTGAAGGAGATCGTTCGTTCAACCAGCGTGCGGCTCTGGGTGGAGACAAAGCCATGACCCGAAGTGAAATTCCCTTCCCAGCTGGCTTCTGCTTTTCTTGATATATCCATGATTTCTTTCGCTGCGGTTAGGTCGCGAGGTTCCAGACAGACTGTGCGACATACATTTTGCCACCTGAAGGGCACGCACACCGCGTGCCAAAGCGCAAAAAACAACCGGCCCTCAACCAATTCGACGGGTACGTGGCCCTCCCCCATAATCGCAGCAAAAGCCAGACACTGCCTGACTGCGTTTCGCAAGATTCATCCTGCACAGTGACGCATTCTGCCTTTCAAAAAAACCTTCTCTTTCAAACGTAAGGTGAGTTGCCCTTCGGCCGACGATGGTACATTCTTGGAGTTCCTCAAACGGTAGTCTTCACCAGCACATCCTGAAACCAACCTTGAAGAAAATCCCTATGAACCCACAAGAGAACCAGCAACCCTCAGAGCATCCGATACGATCCACCCTTCGGGTACCCGAGATGCCTTTGGACCCCGTCGAGGCGGCAAATCATGCCGTCGACGGTCCGGATGCGCGCGACCCCAGCCGCGTTCCCGAATCCAGAGGAACAAAAACCCATAATATAGAAGCACCCGATGAACAGCTGACCCCGGAGGCGGAGGCCCTGGCTGGCGTGGAACGGGCGGAAAATGAACAGCGGCTTGCCGCCCGGAATGATTCCGGATCAAATCTCTGATTTCTTCGGGGCCGCGCAAACGCCCTTCAATAGGCGAGCCCGCAAACACCGATCAAAGTCGAAGAAGGTCTTGAGCCCATTTGAGCCACCCCTGTTGGCTCCCCTGCCCTTCGGATTAAACCTGTCCCAATTTGTCGAAGGCGCGCACCTTCTCGAACAAGTCTTCCAGCTTCGCCTCATCCTTCAGGCCCGGCCCTGACTCGACCCGGCTGTTGACATCGATCACAGCCGGGGCCGTCACACGAAGCGCTTCAGTGATATTTTCGGGCCCCAACCCGCCAGCCAGAATCCAGGATTTGTGCTGATAGAGGGTCGTCCAGTCGAGAAAGCGCTGCCAATCGCCCTTTCGTCCCGTCCCCCCAAAGCTGGTCTTGCTGAAGGTATCAAAAACAAAGGTATCGGCGAACTCCATGATGATCTGAGGAAACGAGACGTCCCCCGGCGGCACACGCGGCGCAAGCCAAAGCCGCTCCCGACCGACGAGACCCGACCAGGCCGCCACCGTCGCAATGGCGATATTCAGATCAAAGTGGATCTGATAGTAATCAAAACCCAGATCAAGGTACTGATCGAGAAGATCCGTTGGCGTCGACACATCAACCAGCACACGCTTCCCGACAGGGATAGCCTCCAAAAGCTCGGGCACGCGCTCAAGCGGGACGCTTCGGGGGGATCCTTTGAAAAGGTTGATGCCGAGGTAGTCGGCCCCCAGGTCGAGTGCGTGCTTCGCATCCTCTAGCCGGGTGATCCCGCAAACTTTGACTTGGGTGGACATCGGCAGGAAGGAAAGGGTTAGGTGCCCAGCCTGGCAACCAAAGCTTCAACCATTCCATCGATTCCCGGCAAGGCCGCTTCCACCGCCACCGGGATCTTCATGGCCCGCATCTGCATCGAGGTGATCGGACCGAAGCTGCACAAGAGAGGCACCTTTGCGCCGGGTCCCAACTTCAAGTGACTCGCCTGCTCGCCAAAAGCATTTACCGCTGAGGAACTGGCAAAGACCAGAGCATCCGCCCCCTTCTCACGGAAAGCCGCAGCCACCGAATTCCCTTCCAGTCCCACAAAATCGGTGCGGTAAACACGCAAGCTGTCCACGATCGCCCGCTCCTCGGTCAACGAGTTCACCAAAACATCGCGGTTGCGGTTTCCAGTCACCACAAGGATCCGAATGTTGTCGAGGGTCTGCGTCTCCTTCAATGCAGCAGCCAAATCCTCCGCCACCGCCCGGGGGGGGGTGACATCGATCTTGAGCCGAAAAGAACGAACGGCCTCCCCCGTGCCTTCGCCAATGACGGCAATCCGCATCAACCCCAATGCCCGGATATCCTCAAAGCGCTCGAAGAACGCTTCGAAGAAGTGGTGCACTCCGTTCGCGCTCGTGAAAACCAGCCACTCATAGCTGCCGATCTCACCAAAGGCATCCTCCGCGGCTGCCACATCCAAGTCAGGAACCACCCGCACCAGCGGCAATTCCAGAACCTCCGCCCCCTCCGAACGCAACCGCGCCGCGAGACGCCCACCACTCGTCGTCGTCCCCGTCACCACGATCCTCGATCCTGTCAGCGCTTGCTTGTTTGCCACCATATCGACGCCATCCTGCAACCTTCCCCCCGATGCGCAAGCATCAGAGAAAAGGCAGCGTCTTCCACTCCGATTTCATCGATCGGGAGATCGCAAAGCACCTTTTAGAACCTTATTCCGGGGTTGGACAGCTATGCTGACATAGACTGACCGGCAGTTCATAGAAAACGCATTACCAAAGCCATCAGCACTCCACGGCTTGTTCAACCATCGTTCAAGCCCGAGCTTCGTTCCTCAGCTCGGCTAGAACGTATATTGTTTAGGTGACATTTTGCACAACCCTGCACTTGGGGTATGCCGAGCAACCCCAGAACTGATTGCCAGCATTCGGTCCCCGCTTGGCACTGCGTAAGTAGAGCCTGTCCCAAAGGCAGCATTTCAGATTGAAGGCATGGTTTGATCTGGGGAGGAGCAGAAGGCGGAGATAAACG
>CAYOIB010000049.1:0-20120 GCA_964403935.1 uncultured Puniceicoccaceae bacterium
CGCCTCCTACTTCTCCGAGACAGACCCTGCGGCGGGGGCTTCCTGATTGAAGATCAGAGCGGTGTTTGTCTCATTGGCCAGGACCTTAATCGTCTCGCCTTCGCGGATCTCACCTCGCAGAAGCGCCTCGGCCAAGGGATCCTCCAAGTATTGCTCAACCGCCCGCCGGAGAGGTCGGGCACCGTATTTCTCATCGTACCCCTGATCGATGAGAAGATCCTTCGCCCCCTCGTTAACCTCCAGGGGAAGGTTCCGATCACGCAGGCGCTTTGAGACTTCGTTGATCTCCAGATCGATGATCTTGCGCAAATGAATCCGCTGCAACTGACGGAAAACAATGATACTGTTGATCCGATTGAGGAACTCGGGTTTGAAGACGCGCTTCGCCTCGTCCATGATCTTACCCTTGGTCTTGTCAAAGTCGCCTTCCAGATCATCGATCCCAAAGCCCAGACTCTGGCTTTTCTGCAGGATATGCGCCCCGACGTTGGACGTCATGATAATGATCGTATTACGGAAATCGACCGTCCGCCCGAGGCTGTCTGTGAGCCTGCCTTCCTCCAAAACCTGGAGCAAAAGCTGAACCACGTCGGGGTGCGCCTTTTCGATCTCATCAAAAAGGACGACGCAGTAAGGCTTCCGCCGAACCGTTTCCGTCAATTGCCCACCTTCTTCGTAGCCGACATATCCCGGGGGGGATCCAATCAGGCGGCTGACCGAGAACTTCTCCATGTACTCGGACATGTCGATCTGCACGATTGATTCCTGATCGCCGAAGATGAACTCGGCGAGGGACTTGGCCAAGTGAGTCTTCCCCACTCCGGTCGGCCCCATGAAGAGAAACGAACCGATGGGCCTGCGCGGGTCCTTCAGGTCGGCGCGGCTGCGACGCAGCGCCTTGGCGATGGCCAGGGTGGCTTCATCCTGCCCGATGACGGTGCGCTGCAAATCGTGCTCAAGGGCAAGAAGCTTCTCCGACTCCTTCCGCTCCATCCGGTTGAGAGGAATGCCGGTCCAATCGCTGACGATGTGCAGCATGTCGTCCTCGTCCACCGTGATCAATGTCTCGGCGCGGTTCTTCTTCCACTCCTCCAACATCTTCTCCCGCTGGGCGCGAAGCTGCTTCTCCTTGTCGCGAAACTTAGCGGCGTCTTCAAAGCGCTGCTTGGCGATGGCATCTTCCTTCTTCTGGCAGACCTCTTCGATCTCCTTTGCGATGGCCTCGATCTCCGGCGGCCGGTTGAGAGAATTGATCCGTGCCCGTGCGCCCGACTCATCCAGGACATCAATCGCCTTGTCCGGCAGGTAACGTGCGGTGATGTAACGCTCTGAAAGCTTGACGGCCGCTTCGAGGGCTTCCGGCGTGTACTGCACCTTGTGGTGCTCCTCATACTTGGGTGCGATTCCCTTCAGGATCTCCAGGGAGTCACTCGGGGACGGAGCTTCCACAACCACACTCTGGAAGCGGCGGTCGAGGGCACTGTCCTTCTCGATGTACTTGCGGTATTCCCCCAGTGTTGTCGCTCCAATGCACTGAAGCTCTCCCCGGCTGAGCGCCGGCTTGAAGATATTCGAGGCGTCCATTGCCCCTTCGGCGGCACCCGCACCAACGATGGTGTGGAGCTCATCGATAAAAATGATGACGTTCTTGGCGCGCCGGATCTCATCCATGACGGCCTTGATTCGCTCCTCAAACTGCCCCCGGTACTTCGTCCCGGCGACCATCAGGGCGAGGTCCAGCGTGATCAGGCGCTTTTCGGCTAAAATTTCAGGAACAAGACCGTTTGCTATCTCCAGGGCCAGGCCCTCTACGATAGCCGTCTTGCCCACCCCGGCCTCCCCGATCAGGACCGGGTTGTTCTTTGTCCGGCGGCAGAGGATCTGAATCACCCGCCGGATCTCATCCTTGCGGCCGATAACGGGGTCCAGCTCACCGTTGCGGGCCAGCTCCGTCAGGTCGCGTCCGAAGGCCTTCAGCGCGGGCGTCTTCAATTCCTTCCGCTCTTCCGGGCCTCCACCTCCAGCGGCACTGGGCTGCGCCATCCCGGGCTCACTGGGATCGCCCGCAAAATTGGGATCCAACTCGCTGAGGATCTCGTCCCGGCACCGCTCGATGTCGACATCCAAGGTCTTCAGAACGCGCGCGGCCACGCCATCGCCCTCCCGCAGCAATCCGAGAAGGATATGCTCTGTTCCCACATAACTGTGGTTGAGCGACTTGGCTTCCTTGCCGGCAAGCGCCAGGACCTTCTTGACGCGTGGCGTGTAGGGAATGTTCCCCGTGGGCTTGGCTGAGGTTCCCTTGCCCACCTGCTTCTCCACAGCATTGCGCACGGTCTCAAGGTCGAGCCCCATCTTTTGCAGCACGTTGACCGCCACCCCTTGGCCCAAATTGATCAGACCCAGGAGAAGGTGTTCGGTCCCAACGTAATTGTGGTGAAAGCGGTCCGCCTCTTTACGCGCCAAGGCCAAAACCTGTTGAGCGCGAGGGGTGAAATTATTCATCGGTTCCATGTCAAAACTCTCGATTAAAATGATTTAGCTGGATGTAGGCTTGAGCATCAACGGGCGGACTTTCTTCCAAACTCCACCACCGGGAGTTCGCCAAACTCCTTTCGCATACGGATGGCCCGCTGTTCATCCCGCATACCCTGCTCGACTTCACCCCGGGCGCAAAGCTGAATGTGGCCGGGCTGCGTCTCAATAAACAGGCGGTCGACATTTGTCCTATATTCTTCGGGAAGCAGTTTTAGGTCAACCGCTAAACGCATCAAACTAAGGAGGTTCATCGCCTCGTCGGAGCTCAGGAGGTGGGCATTCTTGAGGATACCCAACGCCCGCCCGATCTTGTCCAGGAGCTTGATTGCCTTCTTCTCCTGGATCACCTTCCGGGCGTTTGCCTCCTGCTCGATGGTGGCGTCCAGAACGTTGACCAACCGTTTGATGATCGACGCCTCCGACTCACCGAGTGTCTGCTGATTTGAAATCTGGAAGATACTGCCGGTTGCTTCCGAACCTTCGCCAAAAAGCCCCCGCACGGCCATCCCGAGTTGGCTGACCATTCGGATCACCCTTTCCATGTGCTCCTGCATCACCAGTCCCGGCAAATGGAGCATGGCGGAGGCCCGCATACCCGTCCCCAGGTTGGTCGGACAAGCCGTCAGGTAACCCAGTTCCGAAGAAAACGCATAGTCGAGCTCCCCTTCGATGGCCGTATCGAAGGCGTCGATATCGGCCCATGCCTTCTGGAAATTGAACCCCGACCGCACCGCCTGGATCCGGAGATGGTCCTCTTCGTTGACCATGATCGAGAGGTGTTGCTCCTGGCTGATGATCACGCCGGAGCCCGCCCCGGCTTCAGACAGCTCCCGGCTGATCAGGTGGCGCTCGACAAGGACCTGCTTCTCGAGCGCCGTGAGCTCGTCCATTTTCAGAGCGGCGGAGCCCTCCATCGAAGGGCTTCCACCGATGATTTCAAAGGCGAGTTGGAGAAGTTCATTCCGCTCCGGGAGATCCGCCCGACCCGGAAAGCGATGCGGAGAGATGTTTCGAGCCAGCCGTACCCGTGTGCTCAAAACGATAGGTTCGGGGGGGAACCCACCGTCCGTCAACTCGGCCTTGGCTTCAATGAGCGGTAAAATCCGCATAAGTTCAGCGTGGTGGAGCTGTTTCGCTCAAGGATGAACGCAGCAGCTGGATCTCGTCGCGCAGGCTCGCGGCATCTTCGTAATGTTCATTCCTAACGGCCTCCTGCAAAGATTCTTCAAGCGCCGACAGCTTTCGTTTGATGCTGACGCGGGCCAGTGCCCGGTCGGGAATTTTCCCCCGGTGAACGATGTCTTTGTGCATGTTTGCCAACATCGGCTTGAGAATTCCCTTGAAGGTCTCGTAACAAACCGGACAACCGAAGCGCCCCTGCTTCTTGAAGTCCAAGGGCGTGAAGCCGCATTGTTCGCAACGAACCGACTCGCCGTGCGCATGAAGAAGCGTGCCGGGCTTGAGGAGAAATTCGGCCAGGGAAAAACCTTCGGGATCCGTCACTCCCTCTTTGTAAGGGCATTCGTCGCAAAGATCCACCTTCTTGATCTCGTTGTTCAGGATCTGCGTCAGGTGAATGGTCGCGGGCTTCGTACAATGAGAACACTGTTCAGGCTTTGGCATGGTAATCTCTAAGGTATACCCCCGAACGGTTTTTTTTCCAGTCGATTCGCAAGCGGATTTTCACGGGCGGGATGGATCCACCCACCAGATTCCTCCGGACCGATCAATACCTTGGGAATTCCAGCCCCATAGTCGCCTCATAGAAGTCGCCCAGCAACTGTGCGATCTGTTTGGGGGTCGAAGCTTCCAGCACCTGATTGGAAAGGGCCTGTGTATCGGAGAGGCGCATTCGCCGCACAAAGTATTTAATCTCCGGAAGCATATTCCAGGTCAGGCTGAGTTCACTTGCGCCCATCCCGAATAACAGGCCGGCGTACAAGGGATCACCCGCCATTTCGCCACAAACGCTGACAGGAGTGCCACTCTTCCGTCCGGCCTCGAAAATAAAATTCAAGGCCCGCATGATGGCTGGATGATTTGGCTCATAGAGGTGTGCAATGCGGTCGTTCACACGATCGACGGCGAGCATGTACTGGATGAGGTCATTCGTTCCAATGCTGAAAAAGTCACTGTGCTCGGCAAGGAGATCGGTGATCACCGCCGCGCTCGGGATTTCGATCATCGTGCCCCGGGCCATGGCCGGATCAAAAGCAATCCCCTTCTGCGTCAGCTCGGCTTTGCATTCCTCCAGCAATTCATTCGCTGCGATCACTTCTTCGCAGCTGGAAACCATCGGGTAGAGCAATTTGACAACCCCAAAGGCACTCGCCCGCAAAATGGCGCGGAGCTGGGTCTTGAAAACCTCGGGATGTTCAAGGCAAAAGCGAATCGCCCGAAAGCCCATGAACGGGTTTGCCTCGTGATAATCGAACAAACTTCGGTGGGGGTTTTTGTCGCCGCCCAGATCCATTGTCCGGATGGTCACCGGACGCGGGTTGAACCGCTCCGCGACACGCTTGTAAACTTCGAACTGCTCCTCTTCGGTGGGAAATGAAGGCGAGCGCAGAAACAGCCACTCCGTGCGGAATAATCCAACCCCATCCGCCCCGCTCTCTTCAAAAACCGACGGGGCTTCATTCCCTTCGATATTCAAAAGGATACGCAACTGGTGATCATCGTGGGTGGTCGCCGGAAGGGTTTTCACCTCCATGAACCGCTTCTCCACAGCCTCGCGCTCCGACTTGATCTTCCCGTAACGGTAGAGACTGGCTTCGGAGGGGTTGACGATGACAATGCCGTCAAAACCATCGACCAGGATTTGGTCCCCGTCGCGAAGCTCTTTCGACAGGTCATGCAACCCGACCACACAGGGCACATTCAGTGAACGCGCCATGATCACGGTATGGCTGGTGCGGCTGCCTTGATCCGTGATCATCCCCCGAACGCGGTTGGCGCTCAGGTTGGCGGTGTCAGACGGGCTCAGATCATGGGCTGCCAGGATGCACTCGCTCCTCATGCCGCATAGATCCGGCTCGTTAGCCCCCATCAGATTCTTCAGCAGCCGGTGGGTAACGTCGCGTATATCCGACACCCGCTCCTTGATGTAGGCATCCTTGATCAAGGAAAAGGCCTCCACATACCGATCGGCCACCTTCTTCAAACAGTACTCGATGTTGTAACCGGACTCCGCTACCTCGCGAATGGTGTCTTCGATGAGCGCACGGTCCTCCAGAACGAGCAAGTGCGCATCGAAGATCCCCGCTTCATTCTCCCCCAGTTTCTCCTCAATCTCTGCCCGAATCGCGCCGATCTGGCGCCGCGTCTCCATCAAACCGTGCTCAAAGCGCGCGATCTCTTCCTCCCGCGCTTCAGGGGCTACTTTTCGTCGGGGCACCTCCACATCCTGATTCAACCGAAGGAATACCGGCCCGTGAGCGACCCCAGGGGATGCGGCGATGCCTTTAAATACTTTTTCTTGGGCAGATGACGGCATCGGGAAACGGTTGCTTACGAAAAAACCATGATAAGGGAGCGGGCGGAATCGTTAAAAAAAGAAGAGGCCCGCTCTTCGAATAGCAAGCTTCGAGTCACCGGACGACGGATCGATGAAACCTGACAGGGCCCTCAGATGAGCTTCGTGGCAACCATGAATGCGCCCTCACCCCAAGCATCAGCCACGATTCGCCGCACCTGCGCTTCATCCTTCACCGTGCCGGGCAGAGCAAAACAAGCGCTGCCACTACCGCTCATGAGTGCAGGGATACCCGCAGAGCGCAAGGTTTTGAGCACAACGGCGAGCGTGGGCAATCGATCAGCCACCACCTCCTCGAAGGTGTTGAAAAGGAGCTCTTCCAGTTCGAGCTCTCTGGATAGAAAGGCCCCGATCCGTTCCTCGGCCCAGGAGCCATCCGTATAGTTTCCAGTCGCTTTCAAAAGCCCGTAGGCCCGAACCGTCTCCATGCCCACAAAAGGCTTGAAAAGCAGGATCGATCTCCCCCGGAGACGCTGGGCGACAGCCTCCGGCACCGGCTCCAGGATCTCACCGCGACCCCGCATGACAGCCGGGCACCCCTCAAGAAAAAAGGGCACATCCGACCCCAGACTCGGGGCCATGGAAGCGATGGACGCTCCCCCTCCTGGGGCCCGCTTCAGTAGCAGCTTCAACGTGGCGGCGGCATCACTGCTTCCACCACCGAGGCCCGCCCCGAGCGGAACGCGTTTTTGCAGAACAAAGCGTTGGGGGGGCAGCGCGACGCAAGGCTTGCGATAGGCCTCGGCTGCACGCCGCACCAGATTACTGGAATCGGCTTCACAGGGAAGTCCTTCAATCTCAAGAACATCGCTCCCTTCACTCCCCGGAGAATCTTCACGCTGCAAGTCGTCGCCGAAATCGCAGAGCGCGGCCAGAGACACCAGATTGTGAAACCCGTCGGATCGGGCACCTGTTATCGCGAGGAAGAGGTTTATTTTCGCCGGAGCGCGTAACACAGTCCGGGAATTTGGACGATTATTTGAAGCAGATCCTGTCATGAGTCGGACTTTCCGGATGAATTGCCTGTCGACAGATCGAAGTCAAAGCCGGAAAAGAAAACATGCACCAAGAACCTGCGAGCGCCATCCTCTTAGCTGCCGGATCGGGCAGACGAATGGGAGAAACCCTGGAAGACAAGCTTCTATGGGACCTGGCGGGCCGCTCCGTCCTGCGGTGGTCGGCCGAGGCCTTCTGTCGGCTTCCAGCTATTTCCCGACTGGTCGTGGTGTGCCGGGATTCGGCTCAGCGAGACCAGATCGAAGCGGATCTGCCCCACCTTCGCTTGTCACCGCATCTTTTGATTGGCGGAGCCGAACGGCAGGACTCCGTCCGAATCGCCTTGGAGTCCCTACCCAAGGCCGGGCACTGCCTGATCCACGATGGGGCCCGGCCCTTCATCCACCCCGAGGACATCCAACGCGTTCTCGACACTGCCAGAGCCGATGGAGCGGCCGCGCTCGCCTCGCGTGTGACCGACACCATCAAAAAAGCCCCCTCCAGCGAACGGCCCCGGCGGGCCGAGCTTGTCGACCTCCCCCGCAATCGCCTCTGGGCGATGCAGACCCCGCAGGCATTTTCCGTTCTGCGGATATCCGAGGCCTACGCCGCCCTCGCCCAAGCTGTGACCGATGATTGCGCCGTCGCCGCACTTGCCGGCATTCGAGTGACCCTCGTTGAAAACCATCGTCCCAACCCAAAGATAACTCAACCGGGCGATCTCCCCTGGTTTCGGTTCCTCGCCCGGGAGCTCACCGCTCCATGACGACTCTATAGAGTCGTGTTCGGGTAGCTGCCAAGCCACTTGAGGAACGGGCAAAAACGCTCCAGTTCCTCAATCGCTTCCGCCAGGATCGGATCTTCCCGATGGCCGTTCACATCGATGTAGAAAAAGTAATCCCACAGCTTCTTCCGGCTTGGGCGAGACTCGATCTTGGAGATGTTAATCCCGCGCATGCTGAACGGAAACAAGGCCTTGATGAGGGCCCCGGGGTTATTGTCCGGGAGCGTGAAAACGAAGCTGCTTTTATCTCGCCCATCCCCCAACCGCGAGGTGCCGTGCGATCCGATCACGAAAAACCGGGTCACATTATCCATCACATCATTGATGCGTTCAGCCTGTATCGGAAGGTCATACACCGTGGCGGCTTCTCTGCTCGCGATCGCTGCCGCTTCCGGGTGTTCCAAAGCATATTTGACAGCTGCAGCTGTGCTGGAGGCATCAATCAACTCCCGCCCCGGAAGCATTCGCGCCAACCATGCCCGACACTGACCGAGCGCGTTGTCCTTCGAGTGAACGGTTCGAATGTCTTCCAGACTCGAGCGGGAGATCAGACAATGCGAAATCTCGAGGTGAATCTGGGCCACGATCGTAAGGCCAACTTCCACGAGCATGTCCAACGTGCTGATCACGGTGCCTTCGGTCGAGTTTTCCACCGGCACCACCCCATAATCAGCATCCCCGCGCCGGACGGCAGAGAAAACATCCGGAACGGTGGCAAGGCTCAGGTAATCGAGCGAACGTCCGAAATTCTTCAAGGCAGCCTGGTGAGTGTAGGTCGCCTCTGGACCCAGATAGGCCACCCGCGTCGGCCGTTGCTGCGCCCGGGCAGCGGAGAAAACCTCACGGTAAATCGCCCGCAATGCACCCTCCGAAAGCATCCCTTTTGACTGCGCCTTCAAGCGTCCGACGATCTCCTCCTCGCGCGTGGGAACATAAACAGCCGCACCCTCCTTTTGCTTCACCTTACCGATGTCACTCGCGAGGCGAACGCGTTCATTCAGGCGTTCCACAATTTCCGCATCAATGCGGTCGATTTCTTTCCGAAGCGATTCCAGATCCATTCGGATGCCGAAGTCTGAAGACTGCCGACCACTTGACAAGCGGCATTCTTGACAAGTTGCGATCGCCCCATCAGCTCGCTCTCGCAGCCAGGGACCCCAAACACCGCGTTGATGGTTACCCGTCCAAGACCCCTTCAACGGACGATCCAGCCATCTTGCCTTACACTTCGGTATTGATTGCGGGGCGAACCTGGGCTACGCTTCCTGAAGCGTTGATTTTCTCTTGCCGGCCTCCCCGGCCTGATCAGCTTTACCTCAGGCTTCATAAACATGATGCCCAACCGACGAGGCGGCACAAATGCCGCCTGTCATTCCCACCCCCTCCCCATAAAAATGAATATCTCCCGAATCACCTTGGCGTGGTTGGTCTCGCACACCGCGCTTTTTCTCCATCCGGGCCTCCATGCCGCGCCCACTGAAGTGCGCATTGACCTGCGAGAAACCCACCAAACCTGGCATGGCAGCGGTACCTGTATTGCTCCCTGGATCAGTTCCATGGTCACTCTCTACAATCAGGAGTCCTTTCAGCGGATCTACACCGAAGAAATGGGCATGAACCTCCTCCGCATTGAACTCATGCCGGAAGTGCATCCTCAGGAAGAGGATCCCGAAGCGATCAGCTTTGAGAACTTCAACCTCGATTCCGGCGGGATCCTCCCCCACGCCAACAACTCCCGAGCCCGAACGTACATGAATTTCGCCAAGGCCATCCGGGATCTTGATCCAGACGCCAAGGTTATCGGCACCGCCTGGAGCCTGCCCAGCTGGATGAAGGTCAATAACAACCCATGGCAGAACACCACTGCCAGCGAAAATACCCTCAATCCGGATTACTACGAGCATGCCGCTCGCTGGCTCATCGAATGGGTGAAGCTCTACGAAGCCGAAGGCCTTGATATGTTCGCCGTCAGCTTCGCCAACGAACCCCGTTTTAGCCAGACAGGCTTCAATTCCCAGGTGATTGACCCGGCTAAATATGCCGATGCCCTCAATGTTATCGGCGCGCGTTTCGAAGAAGAGGGCTACGGTCATATCCTCTTCTTCGGACCCGAGGACATGACAAGCGGGGTCGTCTTCAACCAGCAATACCTGGGGCAAATGCGGGCAAAAGGCTCCTTGCAGTACCTTCATGCCGTTGCCAGCCACGGCTACACCGACGGCGTTGCAACGGATGCCGATCCCGACTCGGCGACTCGCCTCTGGGCCCTTATTCAGCGGCTGACTCCCGGCAAGGAATTCTGGATCACCGAAGGGGGCACAGGCGGACATTCCTTCGATGACTCTCTCGATAATCTTGGTGCCATGCTGCACCACGGCCTCGCCGATGGAAACGTCTCCCTCTGGACGCCCTGGCAGGTGACGGACACTTCCGCGAACGAGCACGGCCTCATGCACGGAGCGAACTTCACCCCGAAATCCCGTGCCGCCCAGCACTACTACCGCTACATCCGGCCCGGTGCCACCCGCGTTTCTGCCGAGCCCAGCGGAGTGGATGGCTCCACTCCGAATGTTGTCTCCTTCATTCATCCGGAGCTGAATCACCTCGTCACCATCGTGCTCAACCGCACCCGGCAAAACCAGCTCATCGAACTGAAAACGCCTCCCAGCGCCGGCAACCTCTCCTGGGAAGCCGTCCAGACAACTGAAACAGCTGCCCTGGCTGAGGTGACCCTCCCCAATGCCGATGAAGCGGGCTTCACCACCTTCACCGTCCCGGCCCGCTCGATCACCACGATGATTGCCAACGACATCGTCATCGATACCGCCTATTTCGACGAGGGATGGGTCGAGCACAGCGATTTCGGGTGGGCCTACGGTTACACCGACTGGGGCAAGATGGCTATCATCCGGCATTTCTCCATCATCTACCTTCATGACGCAGCGTGGTTGTGGGACTATACCCGCGAAACCTGGGTCTATTACACTCCATCCGAGACAGACTCAGGTGTCCTCTACTGGGATAGCGTCCTTGGCTGGCTCTTTGACTCACCGGAGTGGGATGAACAGTGGATCTATCAATACAGTTCATCCGATTATATCAATACCTCCAACGGACTCCCCGAAGCCTGATTGGCACGACACTCTCCGAACAACAAAGGCCGTTGCCCCGCCCACCCAAGGCGGCAACGGCCTTTTTCATTCTGAGCGCGGAATGCCATCCCCGCCCCCATACCAAGGCCGGATATTTATGACTTGCATCCTTTTACCCCAGCTGGTGCCACGCGCCAAAATTCTTGCGTTCCCATTTCCGAGACCCACACTCCTCAACTTTTTCGCCCACCGCTAATAGCAAATCATGCAATCACTGCTCAATCTTTCCCTTTTTCTTGCCCAGGCACCTGCCGAAGGAGCGGCCCGGAACCCGATTATGGAGTTCGCGCCTTTCATTCTTCTTATTGTGGCCTTCTGGTTTCTCCTGATTGCTCCGCAGCGGAAAAAACAAAAGGAGCACACCCGCATGATTTCGGAGCTGAAAACCGGTGACAAAGTGATCACCTCGGGTGGCCTGCTCGGCACCATCACCGCCGTCAAACAAGACTGTTTTCAGATTAAAGTGGATGATTCCACCCGGATCGAAGTTCTGAAGTCCTTCGTCCAGTCGCGCCAAAGCGATACCCCTTCCAGCTGAGCCGACCTGGCTCTCACTGCTCCTCTTGCCAAGCCAACGCCCGCTTTCATTTACATCCATGAACGGAACGAACCTCTTTCGCCTCATTCTCACGGTTTTGCTGATCCTGTGGGCTGTTTTCGAAATCACGCCGCTGACGGACACTCCGTTTGAAGAATACCTGCTCGAGCAAGTCACCAGCACGGTGAACGAAGAGGGCCGGGTCGTCGCCACCCAGGAGGAAAACCACCAAGCGCTGGAGACGCTTCTCAGCCGCACCCGCTCCCTCGTCGATGAACACCGCGAAGAACTCGGGCTGGTGGAGGAGAACCCGTACCCAACGGTTTTCGTTGGTCTTCGCCAGATCGCCAGCGATGAGGGCATCGACCTGTCCCGCTACTATCAGCACATCAATGTCTCCGATATCCTGAACCTCGATCGGCGCAACCAGACGCTCCTCAACGAATTGCTGGCCCGTTCGCGGGGCGAAATCAGCCTCGGGCTGGACTTGGCCGGCGGTGTCGCCCTCACCTTTGAAGTGCCGGAAGAGCAGCTCGATTCCGACTTCCAAATGCGCCGAATCCAGATGGACGAAGTTCGCACCATTCTGGTCAGTCGTGTCGATGGACTTGGCGTGGCCGAGCCTATTGTCCGCCTCCGCGGGTCCAATCAGATCGAAATCCAGATGCCCGGGATCTCCGCCCAGGACAACCCCAACCTCGCCGAAACAATCGGTGCCCCCGCCGTCCTGGAGCTGACCATCCTCCACCGCACAGCTCGCCCCGGTGTGAGCGAGCGCGCGCCTCTCGGTTACGTAGAAATGGTGCAGGAATTTGAAGACCGCCAAACGGGAGAGGTCAGCCAGGAACGCGTCTACGTCCGCCGCATCCCCGTCATGACCGGCGAAGACATCAGTAGCGCCCGGCCCCAGATCACGGAAACCGGAGGCTACGAGGTAACCATGAATTTCACCGATGAAGGCCGTCAGCGCTTTGCCAATATCACCCGCCAAATCGCTGAGGAAAACACGCCCGGAAGCATCGGTCGCCTGGGCATTGTCCTGGACGGAGAGCTGATCTCGTCACCCACCGTGCGCGAAGAAATCAACAGCCCTTCCGCCCGCATCACCGGCCGGTTTTCCCAGCGCGAAGCCTTTGACCTCGCCAATGCCCTAAGCAACCCCCTCGCGGTGGAGCTGGCTGTTGTCGAGATGTATGAAGTGGGACCGACCCTGGCCGATGACGCCCGCAATGCCAGCCTCAAGGCCGGTGCCGCCGCCGGGCTCCTGGTCATTATATTCATGATCATCTACTACGGGCTGTCGGGTGTCGTCGCCACCATTGCCGTCGCCTTGAATCTCCTGTTGGTTATCGGTGCCCTCGCCAGTTTTGGGGCTACCCTGACCCTTCCCGGAGTGGCCGCACTCGTTCTGACGATCGGGATGGCCGTCGATGCCGCCATCCTCATCTTCGAGCGCACCCGCGAAGAAATTCAGTCGGGGAAGACAATCGCCAATGCGGTCACAACGGGCTTCAACAAGTCGTTCTCGACGATTATGGACGCCAATGTAACGACGCTGATCACGGCCTTGATCCTTGTCTGGCTGGGCTCGGGCCCGGTGCGCGGCTTCGGCATCACCCTTTCGATCGGTATCCTGGCAACAATTTTCTGCTCGCTCGTCTTCATGAGACTCCTCATGGAATTGCTGGTCAGCAGCGGGGCACTCAAGAACCCTTTCCGCTTCCAGATAGTAAAATCATCCGAGATCCCTTTCCTGAATTACGGACGGGCGGCCTTCGTGGCCTCCTGGGTGGCTGTTCTTATTGGAGCCATCGCCTTCGCCCTCCATTTCGACGAAGCCTTCGGCATTGATTTCACTGGCGGGGACCAGATCACGCTCACCTATGAGCAGCCCATTACCTCCCTCGAGATCCAATCTGCCGCTGCCGACGCCGAGTTTGAGCATCCGGACGGTTCCAGAGGATCCTTTGGCGAGGTCAATGTGTTCTCCCAAACGGCTCTGGGATCCAGTGCTGAGCAACTCATCGTCCAGACCCAACCCGGTCGCGGGGCACAACTGTTCGAGGCCCTGGTGGCGGCCTTTCCCGAAGCCGGCCTTGAAAAGGCAGGCGAAGCACAGATTGGAAGCGCCGTGGGAAGTGAAGTAACCAGCTCTGCGATTACCTCCATGCTCCTGGCCCTGCTTGCCATGCTCCTCTATATCGCCATCCGCTTTGAATTCGGTTTTGGATTGGGAGCGGTCGTTTCGTCGCTCCACGACGTCTTCATGACAATCGGCATCTTCTTCGCCTTGGGCGAATTCCTCAACATTGGCAGCGGCCAGTTTACCGCTCCCATGATCGCAGCCCTGCTCATGACCATCGGTTACTCCATTAACGATACCATCGTTATTTTTGACCGCATCCGCGAAGAGCTTCAGCTCAATCCGGGGATGAACCTCCGACGCATCATTCACCTGTCGATCACCCGGACGCTGAACCGGACAATCCTGACCAGCCTGACGACGCTCTTCGCGGCCTTTACGCTGTTTCTCTTTGGCACCGGCGTCATCACGGACTTCGCCCTCATTTTTGTCATCGGTATCATCACCGGCACCTTCTCCTCCATCTTCATCGCAAGCCCAGTGTTCTTCTGGTACCACCGCGGCGACCGGAGAAAGGTCGAACGCGGCGAGATCCTCCCTTCCTACGACTGGACAGCTGAGCCGAAGCAGGAAAAGAGCGGAACGTGAGCGTCCGCGGGTCAGGCATGCAGTGGAATCCGCTTGAATTCGATCCACAGCTGGCGCGACGCCTCCAGCGTGAGTTGAATCTGAGCCGGTCCGCTGCCGAAATCCTGGCCTATCACAAACTGGAGTCGCTCATCGAGGCGCGGGAATTCATGGATCCGCGCCTCGCGGCCCTTCAGGATCCGTTCTGCATCACAAACCTCGAAGCCGGGGTGGCCCGTCTGCGCCACGCCATGCGAACCGGCGAAAAGATCCTCGTCTTCGGCGACTATGACGTCGATGGGATCACCTCGACCGTCATTCTCGTCGATGTCCTCTCACGCTACGGCATCTACCCGCAGTTCGTGGTGCCGCGCCGCCTGGAGGAGGGCTATGGACTCTCCGATGCAGCCCTGCAGCGAGCCCTTAGCGAAGGGCCGCAGCCAGATCTGGTTATCACGGTCGACTGCGGCACGAGCAGCCGCACTCAAGTCGCCGCCTTGAGAGCAGCCGGAATCGACGTTATAATCCTGGACCACCACGCCTCCAAAGAGGCGCTTCCCGACGATTGCATCCTTGTAAATCCTCATGTCCACGATGCCCCCGACGTGCCCTGGAAGCATCTTTGTGCCGCCGGGCTCGTCTTCAAGTTTGTCCATGGGCTCCTCAAGACCCTCCGTGAAGACGGAGACAGCCTCGCCCACGAGATCAAACTGCGCGAATACCTCGATCTCGTAACACTGGGCACGATTGCCGATCTCGCTCCTCTTGTCGGCGAGAACCGTATCTTCGTTCGACATGGCCTCCGCCTGTTGCGGGAAACCCGTCGCGTCGGCCTCGCCGCCCTCTTTGAGGTCGGCGGCATCCAACTCGGACACGAAATCACGCCTTTTGACATCTCCTTTCGCATTGGCCCCCGCATCAACGCCAGCGGCCGGCTCGGCGATGCGCGTGAGCCCATTGAACTTCTCCTCAGCGAAGACCTCCAGCAATGCCGGGCAACCGCGCTGGAGCTCGATGCCTCTAACCGGGACCGACAGAAGATCGAGCGGGCCATAGCCGAAGCCGCGGAAGCCCTCGTCCTCAGCCAATTTCCCGACGCTCCCGGCCTGATCCTCTATAATCCGGATTGGCATGCCGGGGTCGTGGGCATCGTCGCCAGCCGACTCACCCACCGATTCCACCGCCCCGCCCTAGTCCTGGGGGCGGAAGGCGTTTTCGCGAAGGGTTCCGGCCGCAGCATCCCCGGCGTCAGCCTCGTTGAAGTTCTCAGTGCCTCCGCCCACCTGCTTGAAAGCTGGGGCGGTCACCCAATGGCTGTCGGACTTACTTTCGATCCCGCAAATCTCGATCAACTCCGTCGGGAGTTCTGCGCCGCCATCCTTCAACACACCGGAGGAAAACTGCCAGATCCCTGCCTTTCAATCGCCTCCCATCTGGAACTGGAGGACTTGAATGAAAAACTTCTGACAGATCTGGAAACCCTTGCCCCCTTCGGCCAAGGAAACCATGAACCGGTCTTTGTCATCCGAAACGCCCGCATTGAGCGACCCCAGCCTTTGGGAGACGGAGCCCACTCTCGCTTCAAGCTGCCCACCAATACCCACAGCGGCCTCAGCGGGATCGCCTGGAATGTGCCCGTGGCCGCCCTCCCCGCTCCCGGCACGGCTGCTCACCTCGCCGTTCGGTTCGGTTGGAACAACTGGCAAGGCCGTCGCTCACCGAGGATCACCCTCGTTGACTGGAAACCCGGCACCTGATCCGCCAGCGCCAGAAAGCCACGCCCAAACCGCTCAGTTTCGGCGCGACAACAACAACCGCCGGGACGCCGCCAACCTCAATTAATGCAGGGGCAAAGGATTTCTTTTCGTGCTTGCCTTCCCAAAGATTCTGACGATTCTCACAGCCGATAATATCACCTGTTACACGCAAGTGAAGGGATAGTCATCAGGTGAGTTTTGTATTCCGTGATGATTTGAAACCCGACTCTCGGGGACCGGCGCTGGGCTGACAGTTCGATAATCAGTTAGAAACAGTCATCACAATGAATACCAAAATGTATGTGGGGAACCTCCCCTTTGACACAACCGAAGACGACCTTCGCGATCTGTTCTCCCAGCACGGAGATGTGTCCGAAATCGCTATCGTAATGGACCGTGAAACAAACCGCCCGCGCGGTTTCGGTTTTGTTACCATGGCAGATCCTGCCGGAATGGAAGCAGCCATCGAAGCCCTCAATGGCTATGAAATGGGCGGACGCCCACTCACAGTTAATGAAGCACGTCCCCGCGAAGACCGTCCATCCGGCGGTGGTGGCGGTCGCGGCGGCTTTGGCGGCGGCGGCGGTGGTCGTGGCGGCTTTGGCGGCGGCGGCGGTGGTCGCGGCCGTGGACCTCGCGACGGCGGAAGCCGCGGCGGTCGCTACTAAACCCAGCCCAACTAACCTTTTAACCGGAGACGGGAGCTGCAAGGCTCCCGTCTTTTTTTATCTTTGCCCGAGGTGGATTCGCGAGCATACCTCGCATGGCAACGCTTGAACTTTCGCCTCACACCTGCACAGTGAACCCTTTTTCGCATTCTAACTTTTAGATACGACACTATGAGCACGTCTACACCCACACCGGAAACCCACACCTTCCAGGCAGAGGTCAAGCAACTCCTCGATATCGTCATTCACTCCCTCTACACGGATCGGGAGATCTTCGTTCGTGAGCTGGTTTCAAATGCGGCGGATTCATTGGCAAAACTTCGCCACCTGCAACTGGCCGGAGAGGCCGTTCACGATGAATCGCTCCCGATCGAAATTAACCTGTCCACGGACGACACGGCTGGGACTCTTACGATCCAAGACTATGGCATCGGGTTGACCCGCACCGAATTGGTCGAAAACCTGGGAACTATCGCGAAATCAGGCTCGCGGGCTTTCGCTGCGGCGCTCAAGGAGATGAAGGACAATCCTTCCCAGACCCTCGAATTGATCGGACAATTTGGCGTTGGGTTCTACAGCGCTTTCATGGTCGCCGATGAAGTCCGCGTCTATACCCACTCCTCAAAAGCCGAGGGCGAAAACCTCTGCTGGATCAGCGATGGACTGGGGCAATACCGCATTGAGGCAACAGACGATACCCAGCGCCGAGGAGCAAAGATCGTCATCAAACTGAAAGAGGATGCCAAGGAGTTTGCCAAAGAAGACCGGATCCAGGAACTCCTGAAGCAGTACAGCAGTTTCGTCCCCTACCCGATCAATCTCAATGGCAAGCGCGTCAACACGGTCGAGGCCATCTGGACGAAAAAGGCATCAGAAGTAACGCCCGAAGCCTACACCGAGTTCTACAAGTTTCAGGCCAACGCTTTTGATGATCCCCTGCAGACCTTCCACTTCTCTGCCGACGCTCCCCTTGCCATCAATGCCCTCCTCTTTACGCCCACCCAGAATATCGAGCGTTTCGGGTTTGGCCGGATGGAGCCAGGCGTCGCTCTCTACTGCAAAAAGGTTCTCATTGATCCACACCCACGGCAACTTCTTCCGGAGTGGCTTCGCTTTCTGAGGGGTGTCATCGACAGCGCTGACCTCCCCCTGAATATCTCCCGGGAGTCGATGCAAGACAGTGCTCTCGTGCGTAAGCTGAGCAAGGTGATCACCGGTCGCTTCATCAAGTTCCTGGCGGATGAAGCAAAGAAGAACCCCGAGGCCTACCAGAAATTCTATGAGACCTTCTCGATCTTCCTGAAGGAAGGGGTTACGAGCGATCACGAGTACCGCGAGAAGATTGCTCCCCTCCTGCGCTACGAAAGCTCACTGACCGAGGACGGGAAAACGACCTCCCTCAAGGATTACCTGGAGCGAATGCGGGACGAACAGGAGGCCATCTATTTCCTCCACGCCCCCAAAAGGTCGACGATCGAAAACGGTCCGTATCTTGAAGCTTTCAAAGCCCGGAACCTCGAAGTGCTCTACCTCTTTGATCCCATTGACGAGTTTGTCATGAGCCACTTGGGCGAGTTCGAGGGCAAGAAGCTTCTGGCAGCGGATTCGGCGGATGTGAAGCTCGAGGACGCTCCCGCGGCCGAAGGCGAAACACTCTCCGCAGAAGATGCCTCCGCCCTCAGCACGTGGCTGAAGGAACGGTATGGCGATCGGGTCGAATCCGTTGAAGCCTCGACGCGGCTCACAGGCAGCCCGGCAGCGGCCCTGAATGCAGATCGCTTCATGACAGCCTCCATGCGCCGTGTGCTGAAGTCGATGAACCAGGAGACCGGTGCCGCTCCCAGTGTGAAGCTTGAGATTAACCCCCGGCATGCACTTATCCGCCGCTTGTCCGATTTGAAGGGCAGCGACAGTGATCTCGCCGGAACCATCGCGGACCAACTTCTCGAAAACAGCCTCATGGCCGCAGGCCTTGTGGAAGACCCCAGAGAACTCGCCCACCGACTGAACGAGCTCCTCGAGCGCCTCGCCCAGAAGTAAGACCCGTGGAGGGCCCCCCGGCTTCCAGGGTCGGCTCGACTCTGGAAGCCGGCAGGAACCCGAATGCCCCAGGCTGGCTTCTCCTGGCGACACAAAAAAGCAGCCGCTTGTGGCGACTGCTTGAGTGTAAGGGAAAATCAGGCGATGGCCCGGATCCGTCCGGAGCCTCGACAACCCATCAGATGGGCTGAACCTGCAGGGCGGATACCTCCTCGCGCACGCGCTCGGCTAGAATGGTACTGAGGTAGCGCTCGCTCGGACTCGGCGCGATGGCAACGATCACCTTCCCCGCATTCTCGGGGCGACGGGCCTGCTCCAAGGCACACCAAATCGCTGCCCCACTGGATATCCCGACGCCCAATCCGTCCGTCACCGAAACACGCTGAGCCGTCTCGAGCGCATTCTCGTTGCTGACTTGCATAACCTCGTCAATGACATCCACATTCAGGATGGATGGGATAAAGCCGGCACCGAGTCCTTGAATCTTGTGCGGGCCGGGTTTGCCTCCGCTCAGGACAGGACTCGCATCAGGCTCAACAGCCACGACCTTCAGGCTCGGACGACGTGCCTTGATGACTTCACCCACTCCAGTGATCGTTCCGCCTGTCCCAATACCCGATACAAAAATATCGATTTCACCACCTGTGGCCTCCCAAATTTCCTCAGCCGTGGTGCGGCGGTGAACTTCGGGATTTGCCGGATGATCAAATTGCCCTGGGCAATACGCGCCGTCTCCGTGGCTTGCCACGAGTTCCTTGGCTTTGGCAATTGCGCCGGGCATACCCTTTGGACCTGGCGTCAGAACAATCTCCGCACCCAGCATCCCAAGAAGAATACGACGCTCCATCGACATCGTCTCCGGCATCGTAAGAATGCAACGGTAGCCTTTGGCAGCACAAACAAAAGCCAGACCGATGCCTGTGTTCCCCGAAGTCGGCTCAATCACGATGCCACCGGGCTTCAGACTTCCATCGGCCTCGCCCGCCTCGATCATGGCAAGAGCGATCCGATCCTTCACGCTTGCGAGCGGATTAAACCACTCGGCTTTAATATAAACGGTCGCCGCACAATCCTCGGCAATCCGGTTGAGACGAATCAATGGCGTATCGCCGATTGTTTCGATAATGCTATCTGCTTTTTTTCGGGCCATGGTGAGCCCAGTTTTGACCGACACGGTCGCATGTCCAGCTATTTCGAGGTCTCCGAGGTTAAAGACCTCAGATACCTCTGTTTTCAGCTAATCGCCCAGGATGCCGACGAGGAATATCGCCCGCACCGTTTAACGCCGGCGTGGGCCGTAGCTCCGGATCGGAGCATTGCGGCCCGAAGGCGCGTTGCGGAGGCGGTAGACAATCCGGGCTTTCTCGAGGTCGCGCGGGCTCATCTCCATCTTCACCATGTC
>CAYOIB010000050.1:0-10709 GCA_964403935.1 uncultured Puniceicoccaceae bacterium
TAAATAATACACCCTATATTCTGCTCGTATTTCCGGATCCGAACTCCTTCAGTTTCCTCTCTGAAAAAATGAAAGCCTCTCCCCGCCCCCGTCCTGTCTTCCTCCACCGCGACGATGCCCGTCGTCCCAGAGGCGCGGGCTTTTCGCTTGTTGAAGTTATGATCGCCGCCGGCGTTCTGGCAATGGGCCTCGCGGTGGCCGTGATTGCTCTTCAAATCAGCCTTCGGGATCACGACCTTGCCCGGACCAACACAGCCATCACTCAGATTCTGCAAAATGAAGTGGAACGCTTGCGAATGCTGGAATGGGAAGATCTTTCCGATCCGGATAAGACAGCCCCCAATGTCGATGCCATGAAAAGCAATGGGCGACTCCCCGGGCGGGACTTCTTGATTACGACCACAATCATCAATCTCCCAAGCCCCCCTGCTATTAAGGAAATGGAGATCCAGGCGAGATGGACCGGCACCAGTGGTACAACCCACACCCGCAAAGCGATCATCCACTACGCCAAGGACGGCCTCTACGAAACCCTTTATAAGACAGGCACCGTCTTTAATACGCAAGAATAAGACCCATGACTCGCATCCTCAAGCCAACCGACTCACTCTCACGAAGTGGTTTCACTTTAGTGGAGGTCATCGTGGCAACTTCCTTGTCACTCATCGTCATGGCTGGCGTTTTGACTGCGTTCTTTCTTTTCACGCGCTCGGGGATCTCGATGACCCACTACCACGATATGGAAACCGAAACCCGGCAACTTATGCAGCGGTTCGGCGTGGACGCTCGCCAAGCAAGTAAGGCCACATGGAGGGGGCCTCATGAAGTTGAGCTGACCTTGTCGGGGCTGCTGGCGAATAATGATTCGAGGGTTGTGCGCTATGAGTATGATCCGGGTGCAGAGACCTTCTCACGCAGCATTGATGGGCTCACACAAGTGATGGCCTCGGGGCTCCTATCTTTTGAATTTGAAGCATATGATCACAACCAGAGCCCACTCCCCCTCAACGGAAGCAATGGCGAGACAAAAATGATCCAGATTCGATTTGGGCTGAAGCGAGGCACGACAGGCTCACCTTCCGCCACTCAGTCAATCGTCTCAGCTCGATACATCTTACGAAACAAACCAACAAATTTTTAATCATGCATCCTCCACCCCCTTCCCCCATGACGGTAAAACTCTCCAGCTCCCGAGGAAGCGTCCTGATTGTTGCGCTGATCTTCACCTCGATCATTGGCCTAATTCTCATTCCGAGCGTACTTACCTTGAGCGGCTCTTCAACCAACCTCTCCCATCGCAGCCTGGCGGCAAACAATGCATCAAACTTGGCTGAAAATGGATTGGAACACGCCTTGGCTGCTCAGGCTGACAAGGCATGGTCCGGCTGGGAAACCATTGGAAGCGATGCCCGGCGCACAATTGCCGGCTTCGACTTTGGAAATGGCATGACCGGATCCGTCACTGTTTATATCGTCGACTACTTGGCCACTGAACCAGAAGAAGCTGTTTCCCGCGGAATCGTTACCCTCCACGACGGGAGCACCATTGAGAAGTGGGCCCATCTCCAGCTCAGGCACAACGGCAACTCAACACCCGGAGGAGCCGGGGAAGAAGAAGAGGAGGAAGACGCAAAGGATGTGCGGCGTCCCGGCGGAATCTTTGCCTACGGGCTCCTTGCCCGTGATGTCATTGAACTCCATGGGCATACTTGGATTGATAGCTGGGTTTCACGATCCAACAGTCCGAATAGCCCTTTCATACCTTATTCGCCAGGAATCGCTCGCAGCAATGCTCGGGTGGCAACAGCATCCCTCGATCCTGAAATCATCAAATTAACAGGTAGCTCTGCTATTTACGGGTCGCTCTCTGTCGGAGCGCCTGGAAGTGCTATTACCTCTTCATCTCATCCACTGACGGCATCTGGAAATGCCCCAACAATGATTGGACCCAAAAATCCGGGCGACTGGGATCCTGAAAATCCATGGGAACCCTCTGGATTCGGTCTTTCCCGCATTGCCCCAAATGGAGGTCTTCGAACTGGCTTCACCGCGACTTTCGAAGAGGTTGTTACGCCGGAGGGCGGAACCCAGCAACCTGAGTACATCCTACCGAGGAATGTCCCCGTCGATCCTTGGTATCTGAACAAAGAATCCATAGGCGAGACTGGCGAATCAACCGTCCTGCGAATGGATAAGCTCACGGTTCAAGGCGATGCCACCCTAACAATAAAAGGGGACGTCACTCTTATTCTCCCGAAACAAAATACCAACACACTTGTGGTGACGGCCTCTGGCAAACTTGTTCTTGAAGAAGGCGCAACCCTGACCATCTACACACCGGGCAACATAGATGTATCTGGTGCCGGGATTGCCAATCTAAAGACGTTCCCCGGAAGCAGCCAACCCCAGCCTTCGGATCCTGCCAATGTACAGATCTGGGGAACCGCAAGCGAAGGTACCGACCAAAACATCAGCCTGGCTGGCAGTGGCGAACTCAGTGCGATTGTTTACGCCCCAAACGCCACCTTTCGACTACCCGGAAACACTGATTTTTATGGCGCTGCGGTTGTTAAGTCAGCCTATTTGACCGGGAGCGGGTATTTTCACTACGACGAATCCCTCATCGATTTTGTCGGGTCGGTGGGAGGATCTGAAGAATCTGAAGAATCTGAAGAATCCGAAGAATCCCCCGGTGGCAGCGGGGGAATTCCTTCCGGCCAATCACGCATTGTCGCCTACACCGAACTCGAAACTGCTGCGATGCGCGCGCCTTACTTGGGATATTTCCAGTAAAGAAGGGTTGCCAGGCACGGCCCTCCGGAAGCAAGCCCCCACCCGCCCACTTGCAGATTGACGCTGTCCGCTTCCATTGCCTTAAAAGGGGGCTTTTACGGGGCTGTAGCTCAGTTGGAAGAGCGCGTCGTTCGCAATGACGAGGTCGTCGGTTCGATCCCGATCAGCTCCACCACTTCTGTTTCAGGGAGCTGGGGGCTCGTATCTGTAAATTCCCTTTGAATCGGCACCCAAGGGTTTTACAATTCGGGCAAATCTGTGGTAAGACCGCCGTTACCCATCCGGGGCCTATTCCATATGTATCAAGAGTTCTACGGTTTGCGGGAGATGCCGTTTCACATCACACCCGATCCGAAGTTCCTGTTTTTGTCGCCGACACATCAGGAAGCGCTGCAGCATCTGCGCTACGGGATCCAGGAGAAGAAGGGCTTCATTGTCCTGACGGGTGAGGTGGGTTGCGGGAAAACGACTCTCTGCCGCCAGATTCTTGAGGAGATCGATGACCGCCCGATCGCGACGGCCTTGATCCTGAACCCACGGCTCTCGGAGATCGAGCTCCTCCAAGCCATTCTCCGCGACCTGGATTCGCCTCCGGAAAGCACCTCTCATGCGGCTCTCGTCGAGCAGTTGAACCGTCACTGCCTGGCGCTGATCGAGGCGGGCAAGGACATCGTATTGATCATCGATGAGTCCCAGAACATGAGCTTTGAAAGCCTTGAGCACCTGCGCCTGCTCTCCAACCTCGAGACAAATACACGCAAGCTCCTGCAGATCATTCTCATTGGTCAGCCCGAGCTCAAGGCGAAGCTCCAGCGCGAGCAGTTGCGTCAACTTCGGCAGCGGGTCCTGGTCTATTACGAATTGCGGCCCCTTTCGCGTCAGGAAGTCGGCCTTTATATTCACCACCGCCTCACGCTGGCCGGGGGCAATGGTCGGCCTGCCTTCACGAAATGGGCGATCCGCAGTATCTATCGCCACACCAAGGGCATCCCCCGCCTGATCAACAGCCTCTGCGACCAATCCATGCTCGC
Source organism: uncultured Puniceicoccaceae bacterium (assembly GCA_964403935.1). Classification (GTDB taxonomy): domain Bacteria; phylum Verrucomicrobiota; class Verrucomicrobiia; order Opitutales; family Oceanipulchritudinaceae; genus SLLG01. Next base: position 3,825 of record CAYOIB010000050.1, read on the forward strand.
GGCTTTCATCCGCAGCAGCGATCAGGTCGTCTGGCGCGATGTCCGCCGGGCCCTGAAGGACAAGGGACTTTAAGGCCCTTTTCACACCCGGATGCGTTCACCCATTACCCCTCTGCCTGAATCATGAGCCTGATCAATGAAGCCCTGAAGAGAGCCCAGTCGCAACAACAGAACCGAGCAACCGGTTCCGGGAATACAGGAGGGGCCTCGATTGGCCAGGCGATGCGGCAGGAAGGGCCCCAACGGTTTCCGCAGAACCACCGATCCAGCGCCCTTCCGTGGCTGATCGCCGGCGGATGCCTCCTCACCCTCCTTGTCCTGGGCTTCGGCCTGATCCTCTGGACGCTCTCGTCCCAGCGTTCCATCAAAGAGGCCCCGGCAATCGCTCTCGCCGAACCCGCCCAAATCTCTTCCCGGCCCGAGGCTTCGTCGTCGCCCCGTCCTGAAAGGCCCGAGACCATATCGGAAATCGCTGCCGCCGGGCCCCAGGATCTTGACGCCTCCGCACCGACCGCGCCAAGCCCGCTTTCATCTCCAGGCCAAACGGAAACTGCGGCGGATCCCGCCCCCGGCCAAGCCGTGTCGGCGATGCCAGCTGAATCAACCGCTCACCACATCTCCGAACCCGCGCCCTCGCCTGTATCTTCACCCCCAGCTGCGGTGCCCACCGCCGCGCCGACGGAAACGGCCCAGACGCTGCCCCCCGAGACTGTGCCCCCAGAATCGGCGCTTTCCGGGAGTCCAACCGTGGCCCCGACTGAAGAGGAAGTGTGGGCAGTGATTGATCGGCTGGAAATTCGTGGAATCATGGCAGGCTTGAGCCGGGTCCTCGTTTTTGATCCCCCAGCAAATCGGTCCTTCGCCTACGATAAAGGCTCGACAGTAAGCAGAACACCCCTATTAGTAATTAGGGAAATCAGCCCAGAAGCGATTACTTTCGAGGACGATGCCGGACAAACCTACGTCAAGCCATTCTGAGCCAGACCCGCCCCCGCGCCTCTGCCTGCGCAAGCCTGCCCCCGACAGTCCGACCCGCCTCACCTCGTCAACGCTCCAGCTCAAAAAGGACCTTCCAAATCAGCAACCGGCGGGACAAAAAAAGCCACTAAAACTCAAATTCACACCGAAATATCGGACTGAAAGTGAATTGAGCGGGTCCCCGGTTCAAGCGCCCACGGCAGAGAACGCGCCCCCGATAACCCCATCGAGCGAAAACCCGGGCCCGACCCGCCTCGCCCTTGTGCGCCCGGAATCCGCCTCCGGTTTGTCCCAACGAGACTCATGTTCGCCCAGCGGCGCGGAGGCAGGTGAAGTGCGGCCGAGGATTCGTTTGAAGATGCCCGAGCCCAAGAGCGACCCGATGGCCGGGGAGTCCGCCCTCCTGCCAAATGAAACCCTCCGCAGCTTGCCGAAAACGCAGACCTCCCGTCACGGAAACGTACCCCCGATCGCCATCACCCCAGCGGAATCCTTCAGTGCGGTTCCGAGGATGAACGGGGTCCTCTTCACCGACAAGCCGACCGACAAGCCCTTCCCAAAATCTGATCGACCATCGCCCTCCTCCTCCGGTTCCGCCCGAAAGACCTCAAAGCCAACCGCTGGAGAGCCCCCGCTTTTTCGGGATGAGAACGATGCCTCCTCGTTTGAAGAAGACACCCCGACCGAGCATGAAGAACTGACCCCGCGCATTGCGGGGGATGCCATCCGCCGCGCCATTGAGGCTGAGCTTGAAGCCATCCCCGAACGGCGAACCATCAAGCTCGCCACGATCGCCGCCGGGCTCTTCTTCAGTACTCTGGCCGTCTGGTGGAGCCTCAGTGGCTCACCCTTTTCCTCCCGCAGCCTCGATCAAGCCGCACAGGAGCCCACCCCAGCCGGGCCGACAGAAATCCGCGTCCGTGCGGAAACCCAGGTTGTTTCCGTCGCCGAAGAAATCAATCCCACTGAAGATCCCGTCGCCGCGAAGAACAGCCTCCCCAGGGCCGGGCCGAATCCGACGCCAGCTGTGACAGCCTTTATCAATTCTCTGGAAATCAACGTCCTTCCTTTGGAAGCTGCCTCGCGGGTTATTCTTGTAGGTGATATTTCCTACCGTGAAGGCTCCCTTCTCGAACCGACCCATGGCCTGACCCTGGCGCACATCGATGAAGAAGCGCGCACGCTGTATTTCCGAGACGCCGTCGGCGCTCTCTACAACCGCAGCTATTGAGCGTTTCCAGAGGAGGCCCTCCGCACCAAGCCCTTTGCGGCCAAGGCGCAAAGGTAACCGAAGCCAGCCACAACGATGATGGTCGGGCCGGTCGGAAGATCGGTTTGAAAGCTGACGATGAGCCCCGTCGTGATAAAGCCCAGGCACAAGACGGACGCCAGCACCATCATCTGCCAGAGGGATCGGGTGAAACGACCGGCCGCCGCTGCTGGAAGCGTGAGCAGAGCGACGACAAGGACCATACCCACAACTGAGATCAGCAACACGACAGCCAAGGCAATCAGCACCAGCAAAAGAGTGTAGAAAAAGCAGACCGGCACCCCCCTGAGACGCGCGAATTCCTCATCAAAGCAAACTGCCTGAAGTTGCCGGTAGAAAAGGAGCGTCAAGGCGATGACCAACCCGTCCAGCACCAGAACCAGCCACAGGTCGCGTTCGCTGATCAGGAGAATATTCCCGAACAGGTAGCTCAAGGGATCGGTGTATCCCGGCGTCGAGGCAAAAAACAAAAGTCCGACCGCCATCCCAATCGACCAGATGGCACCAATGACGCTATCCTCCCGCTCACTTGCTCCAAAGCGGGCGAGGCCGAGCAAAAGCGCCGCGACGACCGCCGTCAGGGCCGCCCCCATGAGCGGATCCAGCCACAGCCATTGGTAAGTCCGCTGGGCAAAGATCGAGGCACCGATCCCTGCCAGAACCGCATGCGAAATCGCCCCCGCAATGTAGGTTACCCGCCGCGCCACCACGAAGCTGCCCACCATCCCGAAAGCCACGCTCGCGCAGGCACCCATGATGAAGGCGTAGCGCACAAAGGCGAAGTCCGGATCGATTAATGCCTTCCAAAACTCACTCATGGCCGTCACAGGAGGAATGAAGGTGATGGTCATGCCGCACCGTCTTGACCGGGCCGCCGTAGAGCTCATGGATCATCCCGTGCGTGATCGAATCCGCCGGGTGCACCGCGACATGGCGGTTCACACAAACAACGGTCTCCACCAGATTGGCGACAAAGGCGGCATCGTGCGAAACCATCACGATCGTCAATTTTCGATGCAATTGCCGAAGCTTCTCCAAAAGCCGAGCCTCATTCTCGGCATCGACCATCGCGGTCGGCTCATCGAGGAAGAGGAGCTCGGGTTCTACCGCCAGAGCCCGGGCAATAAGGACACGCTGCCGCTGCCCCCCCGACAGGGAGGCGAACGGACAAGCAGCGAACTCCCGAAGCTCCACCTCATCCAGGACAGAATCGATCACCACCTCATCCCGCTTCCGACGAAACCCGAAACCTGTCCCGCTCAGCCGCCCCATCGCGACGATCTCCCGGACCGTAATCGGGAAATGCGCATCAAAGTTCACATGCTGAGGCATGTAGCCGACCCGGCAGCGCTGGCGTCGAGCCGTCCCGCCGAAGAGTCGAATTTTCCCCTTCTGTGGTTCAAGAAGACCCAGGGCCAACTTCAGCAGAGTCGATTTCCCGCCCCCATTGGGTCCCACCAGGCAGACCATCTCCTGCGGGCAAATCGTCAGATCCACCGCCTGCAAGACCGGCGCGCGGCCATAGGAAAAAGATACGCCCGTGAACTCGACCGCACAAGGTGAACTCATTGCCCCCCCGCTTCAGCCTCAAAGGACGCCGCCACCGCCTGCGCGATCTCCCGCAGATTATCGGCCCAGTCAGGACGCATCGGATCCAGGATAACCGTATTCCCCCCAACAGCCTCGGCCAGAACATGGGCTGCGCGGGAAGCCTCGGCCGGCTGGAGAAAGAAGGTCCGCACCCCCGCCGCCCGCGCCTCCCGGATCAAACGGGAAAGACGAGCCGGACTCGGCTCCGCCCCATTATGCTCAATCGCCCGCTGTTCCAGCCCGTAGGCGTCGGTGAAAGAACCGAAGGCGGGGTGGTAAACAAAAATTGATCGTCCATGAAACGGAGCCATCAAAGCGGCAATCTCGGCATCCAGGGCTGCTGTTTCCTCGACAAAGGCCGCAAAGTTCCGGGCATACGCCCCGGCGTTTTCCGGATCCAGCCGACTCAAAGTATCCCGAATGATGGCAGCCTGCTCCCGCGCCAGGACCGGGCTCAGCCAGACGTGCGGATCATGGTGCGCGTGGGGGTGGTCCTGATCGTGGCTGTGGTCGTGGCTGTGGTCGGCGCAGGTCCCCGGGTCGCCCGGGCTGGCCGCCGTATCGACAATTTCCATATCCGGGCTCACGCGGGCCACCCGGTGCAGGATCGCCGCTTCAAAAGGAAGCCCCACAGAAAAGAAGATCCGGGCGCGGCTCAGCTGATTGATCTGACTCGGGCGGGGTTGAAAGGTCTCGCAGCTTTCTCCGGGCGGGATCATCGACGTCACCTTCACCCGATCCCCGCCCACCTTTTCCACAAAATAACCCTGCGGCGGAACACTCACATGCACGGGAAGGGGTGCGGCGCTTCCCGTCACCGCCGTCAGCAGCAGCACCAAAATACAGGCTATCCGTCTTTTCATCCCCTTCATCTTATAGATCACGTCAAGGGGTCGCAGCATTTCCGGGCTGATGCGACCTTTTCCTTGCTCCGGGCTGGATAAAACGATGAAGTCGACCCACCTAAAATGGTGCCGAAAATCCCCCAGCCTTCGAAGACCCGCGAAAATAGCCGATCCACCTATCTGATCGGGGCTCTCGGTCTCCTGATGATCACAATGTTAGGCACCGCCTGGATCCTCCTCAAGCAACGAAATGAACGAGAGCCCCCCGAAGAGGCCAGCCTTCCCGGGTACTATAGAGACACCGGCGTTTTGACCCCTCTGGAAGCCCGCTACCGGCTCAACGACATTCTCGAACAGGCCATCACCGCGCAAGGCGGACGACTCTTTATGGAGCGGCTTTCCACTATTCGGAAACTCGGCACGCTCACCCAAGGTGAGTCCTCTCTCCAGGTAAACTTTGCCTTCAAACGCCCAAACCGCCTGCGCTACCGCCTTGAGGCCGAAGACCACGGCTACCGTATCGGTTACGATGGCTCAAAGGCCTGGATTCAAGGGTTCAACCAAGAGGGATCCGGGGCACCCAGGGTCCTCGAATCCAGAGATACCGCCAACCTGGTGCTGACTTCCGAAATCGCTCTCCCGGCGATCATTTTTTTCAACGAACCCCAGTACATGAGCCTGCAGGAGGCAGAAGAAGTCGAAGGACACCTCTGCCACGTCCTCAAATACGAGGGCCCCCTCCGCGCCTCCCAAACCTTCTACATCGATCAGGAAACCTTCGTTCTGCGCAAACGAGCCCGACAGACACGCTTCCGCAATGAAGACAATACACGGGTCGACGTCGTCTTCACCGACTTTCGAAGCCTCAACGGGGTCCCTATGCCCTACCGTGAAATCGTCTACTTTGACGACGAACTTCAAACCGACTTTTTCATCGAGCATATCACTATCAATCCCGGCATCATCGACGACTACTTCACCATGCCGGCCGAGCTCTAAGGTCGGAAGAAGACTTCTGAACCGCACCGGCTCATTCTGACTCGGGCTCACGCCGTAGGCGCTCTTCCCGGTCAAACCCACCCGCACGACCGTCACACGCGCATTCGGAGATATATCTGATGATGGCAAAGAGCACCGACAAAGGCCCTGCCCTTTGTCGCGGATGCCAGCAATCGTTGTCCCCCATCAACCCAGGCTCTCCGACGAGCTCATAGGGTTAAAGCTTGCCCTGAAGTAGAAATCCCGGCATTCTGGGGTCACCCATTCAAGTGGGCCTATTCTTACCCCAATGCACAAATCCAATGAAAGCCTCTCCCCCTATCTCCCTCCAGCTTCTTGCATTTGCGGTGGTTGGCTGTACCGCAACAGCGCCTTCCGTCACCCCTGACATTAATTGGAACGCCCTCCCAATTCAGGTAACTGTCCTTGATGGTACAAACGGCGAAATTGAACCAGCCTCCCAAGATTCTATCGAAATCCGTGAGATTCTCCGCGCGCACTTGAGATCGCCTCAAACGGAAGCTTCCGACGCTGCCCCTGCGACCGGCGAGACGCACTATATTGTTTTCCTCCGCGGACGCGACGAACAAGGCAAACCCATCCGGAAGCGAGTAACCATTGGCGACGGATGGATTCGCGATGCAAACAAACAGGTCCAGCTCTCGCCGATTTCTGCCGAACGGCTCCACCAGATTATCGGCAAGACCCTGTCACACGACTCAAACTTGCCGACCGAACCCGCTCCGGAATAACCCTCCACGAGAAGGCCCAACGCGCAGCGCAGCAGTAAGCGCATACCCAGGCAGGCAACGAATTCTAATCGATAGAAACGCGCACAAAGAGACCAAGGCCCAAGGGTTGACCTGAAACCAGGCCCTTCTCCCAGCCTTGGCAAAAAGCCCCCCTCCCGTACGCACGCCCCGATCCGGGATGTCCAGAATATATTACCTGGTAGGTTATTGCCTTGTTGGAACGAGCCGACGCCCCCCGGTGACACGGGAAGACGATTACGACCGCGAAGCGTCTCGCCGTTGTTCGAGGATGCCAAGGAAAGCCACCGCAGCCCTGCCAAGACGCTACGGCCCCCTGGGGACGGGGTGAGCCAGGGGAGTTCCCGATTCGCTTCGATCAGCGGTTGGGGCGGTACAAGAATGGCGCTTGTGATTGAAGTCCGGGGAGATCCTTGAGCCCCGGAAAGCTTTC
>CAYOIB010000050.1:10809-18499 GCA_964403935.1 uncultured Puniceicoccaceae bacterium
AGAATGGCGCTTGTGATTGAAGTCCGGGGAGATCCTTGAGCCCCGGAAAGCTTTCGGAGAAAGGTGCCCCCCCCGATGCACCGGCTCACTGAGCGGGGGCGGTCAGATGAAGCCAAGGGCTGAGAGGATGCGTTCGGCGAGTTGGCGGTTTTCGCCTTTGTAGGGGTGGCAGTGAATGTGGATCGCCGGATTGAAATTCATTTCGATCACCGCGTAGCTCCCTGCGGTAGGCGGCTCGTCGATGGCTCGTACGATCATATCGAGGCCCGTGATTTTCACGCCGAGGGCGCTGGAAGCGGCGGAGGCGACGGCAGCGTAACCGGGGTGGGCGCGGTCAGTGAAGTCGATGCTGTCGCCGCCCGTGCTGATGTTTGAATTCTCCCGAAGGTAAATCGTTTGGCCGACGGCGGGGATGGAGTCGAAATGCAGATTCTGCGCCGCCAGGTGGAGGCGTTCCGGCTCGTTCAATCGGATCTGTTCAAGGGGCGTTCGATAGCCTCTTCCGCGGAGCGGATCCTGATTTTTAAGCTTCACCAGCTCGCGGATGGAATGCTGGCCGTCGCCGCAAACGTTAGCTGGGACTCGGTGAAGGATCGCCACCACTTGGTCATCGATGAGGAAAAACCGGTATTCTTTCCCGACGATAAACGTTTCGATGAGAATCTGATCATCTTCAGCAAAGGCGTGTTCGATCGCCCGATCGAAGGCCGGTTGCTCCAGGTTTTGCTTCAGAATTGTGATCCCGAGGCCGAAGTTCGTGCTCACAGGCTTGACCACGATCGGTCGGCCCTGAAAGTCCGGCCAATGAGCCCTGGCTTCTTCGGCGCTGGAGTAGTCGGAGCCGTCCGGCGTTGCGATACCGTGCTCGGCCAGAATCCGCTTCGTCACCTTCTTGTTCTCCATCGCGAGAATCTGGCTGTAGCGATCGAGGGAGGTCTTGGTCGCCTGGACGACATACTCCTGCTTGGCTCCCTTACTCAGACGGATGAAATTCTCCGTGCGATCGAGGATCTCGAAATCAACCCCCCGTTTTACGGCGGCCTTGAGCAAGAGCTGAGTGGAAAGCTCGAGATCCGGATAAGCATGAAACTTGAAGGCATCGACCTTGAGTGCTTCCTCCTGTTTCCGGGCGAGTGCTAGGTGGGATTCGATGAAACCTTCGGCGGCAATCCTCCGCTTCAGGACGCTGGCTGGATGAGCTTCCCAATCCTCGGTGAACCGTCTGAACGTGGACCAGGCTTCGTGGTAACCCGCTGGGCTATGGTTCCCGAGTTCCAGGCGGCGCTTGATGTCCATCAAGAGCTCAAGGGCCTTTTCCTGAAAAGGGAAAGCGGGTGCATTCTCAACCCCGCAGCGATTCTCTGCCGAAAACCCCCAACACGCTGCCCCATTCTGGAGCGCGTCCGCCTGTTCCTGCTGGGCACGGTCCAGGACACCCGGTTCGTCTTTGAGCAAGGCATACATCACGGAAAGGTGCAAGAGACGTAACGACGCCGAACTGATGCCCGTGGGCTCGAACGGATCGAGGTCCATCACCCGAATCTCGATATGGGAAATCGCTTGTTCACCCGGCTTGTTCTTGATCCGGACAGGTAGGTAGAGCTCGTTGGGATTGAGGAGCTTGCCTGTTCGGATGTGCTCATTCAAGTCCGTGAAATACTCCTCCAAGCTGCGGTAATCCGTGAAGAGCGGCTGCGGATTCCGGTAGCCAATGGCGCTGCCCCGGATTGAGGTGCCGAAGATGCAACAGACTTCCATTAACGCATTTGAGCCCAGCGCCTTCAACCGCAGCGTTTCGTGTGCCAACGGGCTGCGGCCCAGCAAAGCGACAAGAAACCATCGGTCGCGCATCAGATTCCGCACGATCTTCAGGTAGACCGCTTCCTCAAGCTCTGCCACGGATTCACCCAACTCGCTGGCAAGGACTTTGAAAAATTCGGGTGTCAGTGAGATGTTGAAATGACTGCCGCAAATCGTCTGCCGCGATCGCCCGTAAATCCTCGAAAGGTATTCGCGATACTCGGTCCGGCCGCTGGCATCCCCATCAAAACGTGACAACGGAATGTCATCATCGGCCGGTAAAATGGGAGGCATGCTCTGAGGCCAAAGGCGCTCACCCGGTGGAAGCTCGCTGCGGACCCCATCAAGCAGTGTGCGGATGAAGCCGTGCGCCTCGTCGAGGGAATCTGCGGGCGGTGTGATCAGTTCGATCTGACTCTCGGAAAAGTCGGTCGTAATAAACGGGTGATCGCCCTTGTTGCCCAATCCCGCGGGGTGCGGCGTGCGGGCAAGCCAACCGGCAGGATCAACCCGCAGGCGTTCAGTTTCGAGGCCGAACTTGCCCCTCCAAAGGAGTTCCTGCAAACGAGCGCTCTTTCCAATGGCGGCAGCAATCCGGGTGTTCATCCGAACGATCCCAACAGGACCCGCTTTCGCTGTCGAGTCGTCCCAGCGAGCGACCCGAAACCGAAGGCTTCTTGATTCACCGCCCATCTGCAAGAGCAGATGGGGCGACGGGCTTTCAGTCTTTCAAAGTGTACATAAAGAAGGGCGGCTGCCGGTGAATCACCGGCAGCCGCCCTGTGGTACTCTCTCAATCCTCTATACTGAGAACGATCTTTGCGTAGCGGGGGTTGCCGACGCTGACCTCCGCCACATCGGTATAGGTCACCCAGACGTAATCCGGGTTGCCCGGGATCGGGGTCACAAAGATATTTTCTGCAGGCACTTGAGTGAAGCCGTTCAGAGGGCTGCCCGAGACCTGGTAGCTGACAACAAGCCCGGAAGTATCCGCGCGGCGGATGAAGGACCAGGAGGTAAAGCCGTCCACCACCTGCGAGCTGATTGGGTCCTCGATGTTCGTTTCCTTTGGACTGAATCCAAACAGGAACTCAAAGAGGTTCGACCAGCCATCTCCATCGGCATCGGCATGCGGGCCGCTGATTGAAGGGTCTGCCAGCTCGTCCGCAGTGAAGACACCGGCGAAGAACGATTCGAGGGCTGTTGGCGGGGCAACGATTTCGGCCAGAGCTGTTGGTGCACCGGCGAGGGACAGGCTGTAGTTGTCCGAATCGACGCCATTCAAGCTGGCATCGATAATTTGGACCGTTTGGCCAGGCCCTGAATCCGCGCTGACAAAGGCGACGCTGACACTTCCGAGGAAGACGTCGTCTTCATCAACCGTATTGATCAGACTCAGGTTGTTCTGGTCGATGTTCGCGGCCGTCGTTCCGTCGTTGTCCTTATCGAAGGCCGTGAAGCTCCCCCCGATGGTGAGCGGGCGAGCGGTGATGTTGGCCGTCAATCCCTCTGGCTGGGCGAAGGTGTAGTGGCCCGCATCCGCACCAGCGAGGCTGACGCTGACGTCAATATCCGAGCCGACCCCAGCGGAAGCAAACTCACCTTCCGTGTTGAGGTAAACATCAGCACCCGGAGCCAGGCCGAAGATGGAAGCCAGACTCGTGTCGATGGTGGCTTCCCGTGTTCCGTCATAGATCTTGTGGGCGGCGCTGAGGCTACCGTCGATTATCAGCTGGCCGAGGCCAACAGTGACGACGGCACTTGCCCCGCTGTCGGCGAGGCCCTCCCCTTCAGCAACGAGTTGCAGGGTTCCGGTCGCACCATACACGAGGTCGTCAAAGGTAACGAGGCCATCAATAGCGTCCTGCGAGACGGTTCCGGCGGCGAATGCACCTTCAGAGACAACGATCGAAACCGAGGCTTCGTCGAGGGTGCGGTTGCCCCAATCATCGGTCACTTCGAGACTGATCGGCTCCCAGACTTCACCGACCGCCACCGTGCTGGCTGGCTGATCGACCCAGAGGATCCGGGTCGGATCGGCTGGCAAGACTTCGATCTCAAGTTCGCGGCCGGTGGAGGTGATCCCCGTGCCGATACCCGAGATGGTTGACTGAGCGTGGATCATGGCGATCTCCGCCTTATAGAGCGTCATATCGATGGTGAACTGACCGTTCTCGAACAGGATCAGGGTCTGCGCACCGAAGACCGCCTGGTCATAGACCGGGCCGACCCAAGGCTGCACGACCGGATTGGTGGACGGGCTCGCGCCACTGAAGACAACGAAGCGCGTTCCATCATAGCCTGGGACGAGGTTGCCAAAGGCGTCACGGGCGGAAACCGTGATTTCCTGCGACTCGCCGGCGATCTGCGTGTCATTACCCGCGATCGTGAGGTGGTCTGGATTGGCCGGGTTCACCACGATGCCTGCCTGTTCACCGTCTTCCGCCGTATCGGTATCGCTCACACGAACCCAGTGGATGGCATTGGTCTTGAGGACCACGCCGCCGGTAAACGTGCGCGAGCCGCCATTGGCTGGAGTGAAGGTGTAATTAGCGGGAAGCGTGGCCTGTGTATCGCTGGAGCTGAAGCTCACCGTACCCACATAGTCATGCTTCACATTGCCGAAGATGTCGTAGGCCGTCACCACCGGTGAGGTTGCCACACCCGCGTTATGGGGGCTGGCAATGCCGGTCACGGTGAAGGAGCCGAGGATGTTCGGGAGAATGTCGGCGCTCAGACCTGCAGGCTGGGTGAAGGTGTAGTTGCCCACATCCGCACCGATGACCTGAAGGCTTGGCGTCACGCTGATAGACGGGCCGACCGCGCTGGAAGCAAACGTTCCCACCACCGGTTCGACCAAGCTGACATCGTCGCTGCCAAGAACGCCGACGAGGGACGCGCCGCTGATCGTCGCGTCCGTGCTCTCGTCATACATCTTGTTGTCGGCAACGGCACCGGACACGCTCAACTCCGCTGCGGAAATCGAAGCTGTCGTGGTGGCGTTGAATCCAACGGTGTAGTTGGCGGCATCGGCACCCGTGAGGCTGACATCCGTGATGGAAACAAGCTTCCCGCTCCCAACGACTTTGTTGTCGAAGCTGGCGGTGCGCTCGATCGTGAAGACGTCGTCCAAAACGCGGTCATCCGAAACAACCGTTACTTCCGCATCCGTTGTCGCATCATAGACCCGGTCCACCCCGGCGAAGGCAACCGTAAGGCTGCGTGCTGTGATGTCAGCGGAAGCCGACCCCGTCGAGGCGACGTCGTAATTTCCGGCATCGCTGCCCGACAAGGCCACGGCCGAGACGTTAACCGTCTTGTTGGTGCCAACGTGCTTGTCGTTGAAGGTGGCAGTCCGGTTGATCACCAGGTCGTCTCCGCCCACGCGATCATCGCTCGTCGAGACGGTGGCGTCGGTGCTGCCGTCGTAGACCCGATCGATGCCCGTGTAGGTTACATTGAGGGTGCGTGGCGTGATGCCGGCGGACGTCGTGCCGTTGAAGTCGATTTCGTAGTTGCCCGCATCAAGCCCGCTGAGGCTGACGCCGACGACGGTCACGGTCTTGCCCGCACCGACATTCTTGTCGGCGAAGCTCGCCGAGCGTTCGACGATGATGCTATCGCCATCGAGGCGGTCATCTGAGCTCTCCACGGTAGCAGTCGCGTCGCCGTCGTAGACCTTGTCGACACCGGTGAAGGTGATGTTCAAGGTGCGCGCGGTGATGTCAGCGAACGCCGTCGAGTTGAAGGCCGGAGCATAGTTGTCAGCATCCGTGCCACTCAGGCTCACTCCTACGATCGTAACGGTCTTGCCCGTGCCCACGTTCTTGTTGTCGAAGCTGGCCGAGCTATGAATAACGAGTCCGTCTCCGATGAACCGATCGTCCCAGCTGCTCACAGAGGCAATCGTATCGCCATCGTATTCCTTGTTCAGGCCGACGAAGAGGATATCGAGCTCCCTCGGGCTGATGGTTGCAGTCGCACTACCCGTCGAATCGACGGTATAGTTGGCCGCATCATCACCGGTGAGGCTCACGCCTGCGACGCTGATCGCCTTGTCGGAGCCGACGTTCTTGTCGCTGAACGAGGCCGTCCAGAGAACAGTCACGTCGTCGCCCGGCGTGTGGTCGTCGGAGGTGGTGACGGTTGCGTCGGTGGTGCCATCGTAATCACGATCCACCCCGGAGAAGGTCACGTTGAGGACCCGCGTGGTGATGGAGCTGTCGGCCGCACCTTCGGTCGTGAGGAGGACGTAGCTGTCCGTGTTCCCGACATCCTGGGAAGCGATCCCGATGTCCAAGATATCAACAGTATAGAGCCCCGCGGCAGCGGCCGGGTAAGCGGCGCTGAAGGTGAACTCGATCCCATCTCCGTCGGTCCGGTTGTCGGTGAAAGAGACATCCGCCGCGTCGATATCGGTCGTGCCGTCGTAGGTCTTGTCGGCGACTGCGAAGTCGCCGAGGACAAGGACGAGGTTATCCATGTCACCCGTGGCGAACCAGGGATCGAAGAGCACATTGGTGCTGACGGCGCTTCCCGTACCATTCGGATTGAGCGTGGTCTCGAAAGGACCGCTGATGTCGCCCCAATGGTTGCGGCGGGCATCGATGGCGTTGGCCACATCGCCGCTGGCATGGACAGCCGTCGTGAGGTCGGCGCTGAAGTCGTTATTCCGCAGGACGGTGCCGGAGGAATGACGCCCAGCCGAAGTCGCCGTGACAACGCCTTCCGGTCCGTTGCCGAGGAAATGATTCCCCGTAATAACCGTATCATGACTCCCGCCAATGCGGATGGTGCGAAGACCGCCCTCAAGCTCGTTGTTCTCAATGACGTTGCTGTCGCTATGGTAGAGCTCGATAGCGTAGCGGCTGACCTCGATATTGTTCCCCTGAATGGTGGTCTGAGTAGCGGTTTCGCCGAGGTAGATGCCTTCATTCCCGCCATCCAGAGCAATCGAGTTACCGCGAATCAAGTTGTTCGAGGAAACGCTTTCGCTGTCGGTCAGGTAATCGATTACGATACCCTGCGCGCTATGAGTGAAGTCATTGTCTTCGATGGTCGCATTGGAAGATCCGTCAACAAGTGCAACGCCGATGGAGTTCCCCATGATGTCATTGTTGCGAATGACGGCTCCGTCCGCGGCAAAGACCGCGATCCCGGCAGCTGCACCTGGACCCGAATGGGCAATAATGAAACCGTCAACCAGAACGTCATCTGCTGTAATCGTGATGACAGTTCCTGTGTTTTCTCCGTCGAGCACCGAAGTCCCACCGGCGATCAAGCCAAGGCTCTTTTCAATCGAGATGTTCTCCTTGTAGACCCCGATATTCACAATAACGTCACCACCGACACCGACGGCATTGATACCGTCCTGAACCGTTGCGAAGGCATTGTACCCAAAGATCAAGCCGCTTTCAGGATCACCGATGACGTCATCGTAAGCCGATCCCGTCCAGTCATCGTCAACATACACGATGGCTGGCACTTCGCGGACCTCGAGGGTGCCTGAAACGTAGCTGATCGTGTAGTTGCCGAGGAGGGTCTCCTCCCCCGCCACTGCGGACGAAGCGATGATGTCGTAGGTTCCGGCGCTGGCCGCAGCGGAAGCCCCATCGCTGGAGAGAGAAACGGAAGCGATGCTTTCAGCACCCACCATGGCCGAGGTGCTGAACTCTGTTCCATCGAAGCTGAATGCCCAGCCTTCCGTCTTCGTCTGGTCGAGGGCGGTGATTGTGAGATCAGCCGGATCAATGAGCAGCGAGTCGGCCTCGAAGGTAATATTGTAGTTATTCGAGGTGAGCCCTTCCGGAACAATCGTGTAGATTCCTGCGTTCACCGCACCCACCGCGTCACCAGCAAAATTGAGCGCTCCGTCCAGGACGGATTCGTC
>CAYOIB010000050.1:18599-19683 GCA_964403935.1 uncultured Puniceicoccaceae bacterium
CCGGTGTGTGAACGCCCGCTGGCAGCAACAGTGACCCCGCATCAAAACTGAATGTTCCGGGAATGGCCCCACCCTGGGCATCCTCCGCAGCACCACCTGAAAGGAGCACTGTGCTGAGAAGATCGCCATAAGTGATATCACCAGCGATCGGCCAGGCGCTCACGATCGGGTCAAACCTCTCGACGTTGATCGTGAAGATCTGGTCGGTTGCAAACCAGCTATCGTCTGCGGTGAGAGTGACCTCATAGCTACCGGCCTGGTACGGAATGCCGTAGAGGAAGTAGGTGCCACGATCGATGCGACGGATGCGGTGGTTGTTCGTATCGGCGAAAACAAGGTTGCCGAAGCTATCGGCGACGATGCCGAACGGCGAGTCGATCTCCGCATTCCCGGCCAAACCACCATCACCACTGTGCGTTGGCGTGCCGTTACCAGCGATCGTGCGAATGATACCTTCGGCCACGGAAATCTCCCGGATGCGCTGGTTATCCGAATCGGTGATGAAGATGTTGCCTGCCGCATCGGCAGCAACGCCAAACGGACGGTTCAGTTTGGCTGCGGACGCGAGGCCGTTGTCACCGGAGAAACCTGGTGTGCCATCGCCTGCGATCGTGGTGATGGTGCCGATACTATCGACTTTGCGGATCGCGTGGTTGTTCCGGTCGGCAATGAACATGTTGCCCAGACCGTCGAAGGCGACACTCGTCGGGCTTCTCATGCGGGCGGAAATGGCTGCGCCAGCATCTCCCGTATAGCCGGAGGCGGACCCCGCCACGGTCGTGATCACTCCATCCGCATCTACCCGGCGGATCCGGTTGTTACCCGTGTCAGCGATGTAGAGCTCACCGTTGTGGAAGGTGACACCGTGCGGCTGGTTAATCACCGCGGCCGTTGCCTGGGCACCATCGCCACCGTTCCCCGTAAAGAACGGCGTTCCGTTACCGGCGTGGGTTGTAATGACACCGGATGTATCGACTTTTCGGATACGGTGGTTGGCTCGGTCGGCAATGTAAACGTTTCCTTCTTCATCGATGGTAACCGCACTGGGGGAACTGAGCTGTGCGGCAGTGGCAGGCCCGGTATC
>CAYOIB010000051.1:0-18997 GCA_964403935.1 uncultured Puniceicoccaceae bacterium
TCGAATCCGAGACCGAAGCCGGCGTGGGGAACTGATCCGTAGCGACGGAGGTCACTCCGGGTATTGCCCGGTTGATATGGTTTCTATCTTCCCGCTACTGGCTATCCCTATTTTCAAAATCCTTCCCCATCTCCGCGTATGGGACCCCACTCCAATCGGAGAACGCACACTGGAAAACGTTACATGTCCTGACGATGCGCGGGAGGATCGAGCATCTTGAATCCAGTGGTGAGACCACTGAATTATCGGTCGACAGAGCCTTCTTCGACTTACCCAGAGGCAAGTACTTTTTACCTGGTAGAATATGGTGAGAAGAGGGGTTGGTGGAGGGTATGGGATCAAACGCGCTTTACAAGATGCTGGAGGGTCTCCGTTTCAGATTGCCCGGCTGGGAACGGGGTATTGAATTGATAAATGATCGGCAAGTTGGACGCAGCGGAGTATACATTTCGGCTTTCTTTCGAAGTCCGCGACTACGAATGCGATATCGAGGGGATTGTGAACAACGCAGTCTACCAAAACTATCTGGAGCACACGCGACACGTTTTCCTGCGCCAGCAAGGGGTGGACTTTGCTGCGTTGGTGCGAGCCGGCGTGCATCTGGTCGTAACCCGGATTGAATTGGATTATCTGTTTCCCCTGCGTAGTGGCGATGCCTTCTGGGTTGGGGTGAAGATGGAACGCCATTCAGCTATCCGCGCGCGCTTTCATCAGGGGATTTTCCTCGCTCCTGATGACCAGCCTGTCTTGCGGGGAATCGTTACCGGAGCTTCGCTTGACGCCTCCGGTCGCCCCACTCGTACCAACGTCCTGAACCAGCTTTTTCAGAACACTCCGTGAACTAAATCCTCCGGGGCCCCAAACGCGGAAAGCCGCCATCCCATTGTTCCATCGTTTGGCCTCAGCCGTCCCAAACAAACGGATCCGGTCGAGTATAGGACGTTTTCAGAGTCACGTGCCGGTTTGCATGTGAAGCCTCCTCTATTGCGAGCATGATTCCGGTAATATGGAGGAGAAGGTCGGCTCCTGCCCGAGGGGACCGATTCTCCCGAATAGCCATGGCCATTTCCGCTACGCCGAGTCCTCGCCCAGGGCTGGAAAATCCCGGTGCCTCCACAAAACTCTCCACCTCGCCAGGACCTTTCCTCAGCACAACCTTATCCTGATAGGCATTGGCGTCAGGCAAGACCAGGGTGCCTTCGGTGCCATGGATCTCCGTTCTCGGGAAATAGCCATCCACATCTCCCGAGGCCAAGACAGAGGCCACGGTGCCATCAGTGAAATCGAGCACCCCCGCAACTGTTGTCGGGATGGATACGTTGATCTTTCCCGCCGGCGTCTCACGTTGGGGAAAGCGGATCTCCGCTGAACCCGTGGCCCGCCCCACGGGACCGAGCAGAGTAACAAGCGCGGTCAGGTAGTAGGGTCCCAAGTCGAGCAACGCTCCCCGAAAAGCCGTGTGATAGCGTTCGCGATTGAAGGCTCCGACCGAGACAAGACTGGTGGCGGCGATCGGCTGGCCGATGCGTCCTTCATCAATGAGCCGTCGACAAAGCTGCAGGCTTGAGCCAAGAAACGTATCCGCTGCACCGCCGACCTGCAGGCCTGCTTCCGCTGCGGTTTTCACAATCTCTTCGGCGTGATCCATCTGCAGGGCCAAAGGCTTCTCAGTAAAGAGATGCTTTCCAGCCTTCAGAATCCTCATGCTCAGGCCATGATGCGCCAGAGCCGGAGTCAGGTTCAGGACCAGCTCAATCTCCGGATCTTCGAGCAGCGCGTCCGGTGTGCAGACGCGCGGGATATTGAACTCCTTTGCCCTCAGCTCGGCCGATTCCGGAGCCAAGTCGGCACAGGCAACGACCTCGACTGTGGAGGCGAAGGCGGTCGTGAGGTTACGCAGGTAGGCAGGGGCAATCTTGCCACAGCCAAGAATGCCAACTTTTACTGGCTTCATGGGGTGTTGTTAATGGGGGAAAAGGGGGGATTGGGAATTCTCAGAGAAGCTATGCGATTCAAAAGATGCGCGTCGACACCTAATCTCGCGAAGAACGCATCCCGTTCAGAGCTCTTGTGCGACGGGGCGCAAAGGGGCGAGGGCTGCTTCCGGCAACTCAGCTCCCAGCGTCTGGACGGCGGCCGCTCCGAGCTGGGCCGCGGCGCGACCCGCAGCTTCGAGGCTGCCACCCGAGAGCCAGCTGAAGAGGAAACCAGCCGCCCACTGATCACCTGCACCGGTGGTGTCGACAAGGTGCGAGATGGGCTCCGCTGGCACATGAATACATTCTTCTTCGCGCGCCAGATACGCCCCGTCCTTACCCACTTTGACGGCCGCAATCGAGCAGAAGCGGGTGAGGACTTTCGCTTGCTCCTCGTGACTCAGCTCCTCTCCGAGGAGGGCATCTGCTTCCTCTTCATTTGCAAAGACGATGTCCACATAGTTGGTGAGTAATTCAGGCAGCATATCCTTGGCGGCGCGCACCACTTCGAAGGAGGCTAAATCCAGGCTGATGGTGCACCCGGCAGCCTTCGCTGATCGCAGCACCTGCATGAGCAAGTCTGGATTGAAAAGAAGGTAGCCTTCAATGTGTGCGTGGCGGCACCCTTCAAAATCCTTCAAGGAGATCTCTTCAGGGGTCAATGTCATAGCTGCCCCCAAGAACGTCCGCATGGTTCGTTCGGAATCGGGCGTGATGAGTGACAGACATTGACCGTTCGGCATCTCGGCGACTTTGAAGCAAGAGGTATCACCGCCATACTCCGCAAATCGCTCCCGATAGAAGCGTCCGAAGATGTCGTTGCCCAGTTTTCCGAGGAAACGAGTGCGGCATCCGAGGCGAGCCGCGGTGAACGTGGTGTTCCCGGCAGATCCACCCGGAGCTTGGGCAACTTCTCCGAGAATCCGGGCACGAATTGAGGCGAGCGCTTCAGCGTCAACCAAAACCATCCCACCCTTCTCGCCGGGAACGGATCCAAGGAACGCATCGTCCACATGGGCAAGAAGATCGACGACGGGACTGCCGACGCCAATGAGGTCACATTTCTTTTCCAACTGCATAACTAACGGCATAAATACAAAGAAAACTCAGGCACTTACGCCGAGATTCGTAGCCAGAATCGGTTCGTCATCGACCTCCACAAGAATGATGTAGTTCCCTTCTTCCGGGAAAGGGAGGTTGTGCATGTCGTTGATCAGGTTAATCTTATGGAGCGGACTCTTCGACTCAAACGGCCGCTGAAGAAGCGGCTTGAGATTCTCCATATCGGTTCCCATCGAGACCTTGAGGGTGTGCTGGCCCACCCCGGCATCTGTCAGTGTCAAAAACCAGACCATGCGGCGGTGAACGGTCGGGAACTGACGCGCGCGGATATTGGAAAAGCACCCCATCAGGTAATGCTTGCCGGTAGCTGGATCAATGTGGACGGCATCGCACATTTGCCAGCAGAGGACTTGGGGTTTGGCTCCGCTCATTTGACCCAGCGAAGGTGCGGGTTGATCGAAAGTCAAAGCTTATGCCGAAGATGAAGGGGTCCACTTCCACCCACAAAAGTGAAACCGATGAAAATAAACTCCCAGGCATTCAGGAATCTTGGAGGCTGCCTTAAAACCCAGAGCGACTGCTGCTGCATCACCAGGAAATCAGCCTCGGCTGGGGAACAACACGCCTTCGGTCGCGGACGGTGTCGCCCATCACCCCAACGCGCTTCACATTCACTACAAGCCCCCGCTGGGCCTCCGGCCGACGAAAAGGCCTTCTCATTTCAATGAGATCACTTAAAGAACCTCTGTACATTGAGCTCCCCAGGCAGTGCCTCGGTTCCCAGAATGTAATCCCGGAGCAACTCTGCCAACCAAGGGCCGTAAAGCGTCCCCTTTGATCCGAATCCATTGAGAATAAAATGCCGCGGGGCGCTTGGATGGCGGCCCACGACCGGGCGCGTATCCCGGACAATCGGACGCACCCCAGCGTGCTGCGAGAGGACTTCGACGCCTCCTTCAAAGATGGCGGAAAGATTCCGCAGCAGCGTAGCCGTCCCCTCCACGGTGGGACCCGACTCAAAATCCGCCCAGGAATAGGTTGAGCCCACCCGTGCGGTTCCATCCGGCAAAGGCTGGATCCAGCAGGCACCGTTGACGATTGCCGAGGTTGGAGGGAACCCTTCAAGCCGAACTCGCACCCATTCGCCCTTGGCCGGATTGTCATCAATAGAGGCCCACAGCGGATTCAATCGCATCCGCCAGCCTTCGCACCAGACAATCGTACCGGGGACAGACTGGTATCCGGCGGACAAAGGATCGAGAAGGGGCTCCGCGTCTGGAGGATTCCACGTCACACGTACATCGTTTTCAAGAAGGCGTCGGTGCGCAGAAAGAAACGCCTGCACATCGAGCCATCCTCCGAGCTCCGTCGCGAAAGCACCATAGGGAGCGCACAGAGGTCCGCGCATCCATTCGCTCTCCTCCACGGTGAGATCCCGGATATAGCGGTTTGCTTCCGGCTCATTACGGCGGGCTTCCAATTCCTTCGCCTGCCGCTCATCCTGTAAGATCCTCAGGATCGGCACGTCATGAAAAAGGCGTTCGCCGCAAATACGTTCGACACGTTCATAGAAAGAGCGCGCCCGCGGCAAAGCTTCGGCAAGCCGCCAAGCCGGACGCAGACGGCGTGTAGCGAGCGGATTGATCTGCCCCGGACCCACAGGTGAAGCTGCGCCCGGACGCGTTTCATCCAAAATCCGGATGGAGCGCCCTGTCGCCAGAAGCACATCCGCGACACAGGCTCCAGCGAGTCCGTAGCCCACTACTGTGATCGGCTCGATCAGATCGGCCATCCGCTAAACTCCGCTTGCGCATCAACCATCGGCTTTTAGGGTGGCACAGAAATCTCTCTCTTCAATACATGAGTCTCTCCTCGGTAAGAACACTCTTCATACGTCCGGAATTCGGGCTTCTCGTGATTCGAACAACGCTCGGCCTGACCCTGTTCTATTTCGGACTCTCCAAATTCCTCGGCGGACAACACGTCCTGGCCCAAATCGGAAAGAGCATCGAGGGAATTGGCATTTCTGCGCCCGATGGGACCCCCATGCCGCTCTTCTTCGGCATCATAGCAGCCTTAACAGAAATGATCGGAGGCCTCCTTTTGACCCTCGGCTTGCTCTTCCGGCCGACAAGTGCCCTCCTGATTTTCATGATGGCCGTGGCCACGATTTCCAAATATACACAGACAGATGGAGATTTTTCCGCTTGGGCTCATCCATTCACATATACCCTCGTGTTGCTGGGGCTGCTCTTTACCGGGCCGGGGCAATTGAGCATGCAACGCGATTGAGCTCTTTCAGACGACAGAATGGCCGGCCCCCCCGCCCTGGGGGACAATGTCCTCTCGCCTATCCCATTACCTTTCTATGACACCGCAGGAACAGAACTTTCAAGATTACAAAAAGGCCGAAACCAAGGCCCTAGAGCTGCTCGCTCAAATGCGAGCTGTTGCCCCCCGCACAGTCGACATCGAACTCGCCTTGCTGGTCGCCGTATTCGAATTGCACAAGGGAACGACACCCCCCGAGACAACGGCACGCATCATTCAAGGGCACCTTGAAACCCTCGTTCCTCATTACGAGTCACCCTCTTCAGATGCCTCGTAGACTCGGCAGAGGTCAAGCGCGGGAAAATGAGGCTTGTCTCGGTCATGCATCGAGCCCTTAGAAGGAACGCCAACCAAACGTATTTATGGAACAAACCTTGATAATTCTCAAGCCCGACGCTTTCGCGAAGCGTAAAATCGGGGCTACAATTGATCGTTTCGAACAGGCTGGCTTCGAGATCGTAGGAGCGAAAATGCTCCGCCTCGGGAAGGAAATTCTTCGCGAGCACTATGCCCACATCGCGGACAAGCCCTTCTTTCCCGAAATTGAAGATTTCATGAGCTCCCGCCCTGTCCTGATCCTCCTCCTCGAGGGGCAGAACATCGTGGCCCGTATCCGAAACCTCGTCGGGGCGACCGATTCCAACAAGGCAACCGCCGGAACCCTCCGTGGCGATTGGGGAACCGATATGATGCTGAACATCGTCCACGCTTCAGATTCGCCGGAAGCCGCAGCCGCTGAGATCAAACGATTCTTCGACGAAAAGGAAGTCTTCCGGATTTCCTAAGCCGGCCCCCAGCGGAGGGCTCCTCCGTCAACGCTCACAACGCACCATGAGAGCCACGGCGAAGGCCGTCATGCCCTCACCACGTCCGACAGATCCAATCTGCTCGTTTGTCGTCGCTTTGACGCCCACCGCGTCCACTGCAATCCCACACGTACGGGCTAATTGACCGCGTATCGCTTCCAAATGTGGGGCGATCTTCGGACGTTCCGCGACCAAAGTCGTATCGACATTGCCCGGAGCCCATCCCAGCTTTCGCGCTTCAGCTACAGCTCGGGCCAGAATCTTCTGAGAGTCGATCCCCTCCAGAGCGGAGTCGGTGTTCGGGAACCAATACCCGATGTCCGGAAGCCCCACCGCACCCAGAATGGCATCTGCGAGCGCATGCGTCAGCACATCCGCATCGGAATGCCCTTCCAAGCCAAAGGCACACGGAATCAACACGCCGCCCAAAATAAGCGGTCGCCCCACCTGAGTGCGATGAACGTCAAACCCATGGCCTATCCGAAACGCTGTCGTCATGCTCCAAATCCAATAACCCTTCCGACGGCAATGCCATCCAAATCCCCGCCCTGAATCCTCACCACCCTGTAAAGCGCGCCTCTGCCACTCCCGCCCGTGCTGTTGGAGCCTATAGCCATATTCTACCAGGTAAGATATTTATTGCGTCGGTAATGCCACCTGAATCCTCACCACCCTGTAAAGCGCGCCTCTGCCACTCCCGCCCGTGCTGTTGGAGCCTACAGCCATATTCTACCAGGTAGATTATTTGTTGACAGCGGCAGCGGTGGTGGAGCTTGAGGTATGGTGGAGAAGCTGGGAAAGTGTGGCATGATTATCGATGCTCACACACATGCGTATGCCGCCGATGTGGTGGCGGACCCGGTTGAGTGGGGCCAGGCCCGGGGGGAGGATCATTGGGTCGAGCTTGTGACAACGGGCCCACAGGGTTGGGCCATGATGGGGGGGATGCTGGAACAGATGGATGCGCATGCGGTGGGAAAGGCTGTCCTTGCGGGCTGGTACTGGGAGCATCTGAGAACTGCGGAAGAGCAAAATGCTTGGCACCTTGACTGGGCGACGGCGGCACCCGGGCGCTTTCTGCCCTTCATATCGACACAGCCCAGCGCGGGCGAGGCCTGTCTCCGCTCGGTTAAAGCGGCCTTGGAGACGGGTCGATTTTTTGGCATTGGGGAGCTCATGCCAGCAGCGCAGGGGTTTTCGCTCCGGGACGACACTTTTCAGGAGCTCTGTAAATTGGCGCATAAAGCTGATGTTCCTGTGCTCCTGCATGTCACTGAGCCTGTGGGCCATTCCTATCCAGGGCGGCTCGACACCCCGCTCGAGGATTACGTGTGGCTCGCTGAGCAGCATCCCGAGCTCAAGCTGATCCTGGCGCATTGGGGGGGCGGGCTTCCCTTTTTCATGCATAATCGGCGAGTGCGCCGGGCTCTTCATCGAGTCTGGTTCGACACGGCCGCCAGTCCACTTCTTTACAGTGCGGCTGTCTGGGATTCTGTCGTCCGCTGTGTTGGCAGCGATCGCATCCTCTTTGGAACGGACTACCCTCTGAAACTCTACCCCCGACAAGATCTGGTACCGGGATACGCCCGCATTCTGGACGAGATTGCCGCGGCCCTGCCGGAAAAGGCTATCCGCGATGCAGTTTTGGGCGGCAATGCCAGCAGGCTTTTTAACATCACCGATTGAGGGCGCCTTCATGGCTTATGCCCATTATCCGCCCCTGCGGGTGAAAGACCTTTTAAAAGAACTTAGGCAATTCGCCCCAGCCTTGCCTCCGCCGGAGTAAATGTAAAGAACCTGTGTCAGGATCGACCTCATGCCATACACATCGGTTATAACCAGCTCCCTGCTGGACGCTGGGGAAATGATTGGCGACTACGCCATTTTGCGTTGTATCAGCCTTGGGCTGCTCGGTGGTATTTATCATGCCCGGGATCGTCGCCTCGGGGGGGACTGCCTCCTGCAAATTCTTCCAGAGGAGCTGACGCGGAAACCCAGTCCTCTTCAAGCAATTGAATCTGCCATCAAGTCCCTTCGAGAGGCCAAGGCAAAGCCTCTTCTCGTGCCGGATCTCGTTGAGGAAGTGAGCGGGCGCGTGTGCTTGAGGTTTCCGTTTGTGGACGGGATCACCTTGGCGGATTATGTAGCGGCGCCGGGTCGAAGTGAAGGCCTTCCCGAATCCGAGGTAGGGTTTCTCCTGGCTGGGGTCAGCGAAGCCGTTGAGGCCGCCTGTGCCGCAGGTGTTCCGCACCTGACGCTGGTCCCGGAGAACGTTCTGATCACCACCGAAGGCGCAGTCCATGTCCACGGGTTTGGCCTATTTGGTGCCCTTCACCGGCGACGGTTCGAGATGTTCGTCAGCACCGCGATCAACCCCCTCTCGGAAGCCAGCGGAACAACTGTTTTTACCGCAATCGATGCAATCGCCCCTGAAGTCCGGAATGAAGAGCCGGGCAATGAGCAGAGCGATGTCTATTCGCTTGGCGTGATGGGCTACTACCTTCTCACGGGAAACAAACTGGGACACGATGAGTGGGGACTACTCGAACACCGCGACGACATCGCCCCCGGTTGGGACGTGCTTCTTCGCTCTGCCACGGAAGTAAAACTCAACGAACGCTACGGTAACGTAAGCGCCTTCCGCGCTGATCTGGTGTCGGTTACCGACCTGACCACACCCACCCTGAGCGACGCCGCCCACACAACGGCCTCCAAAGTCGCTGGCTCAAAACGAAGCATTCGGGCGGCAAAGAAGAAGAAGAAATCCAGTCGCCTGGGCCGGATCCTGATCGGCTCCGCTGCGCTAACGGTTTTAGGATTAGTGACAGCGAGCCTTCTCCCCGGTATCCTTTTTGATGATGCGGCGGACAAGTCCCGGGCTGGACCGGTGCACCCGAGCGCACTGGCCGATCCCCAGAATGCCAATGTCATCCTATCCGTCATCCCATCCCGGGGAAGCGGGCGCATTCTGACGCTGGGGAATCAAAAGTTCCATTACACGGACGGATCAATTGGTCTGGATCTCACCCCCGGCTTACATCGCGTGCAACTGAGCGCAGAGGGATTCCGGCCGACCGTTGTGGAAATCGATGTCGCCCGGAATATCGTTCGTGAGCAGGTTCAACTCGAAGGCGTATGGGGGCGTCTCCAGATTGAAGGACAGCCCGGGACCGGTGTTTATGCGGCTTCGGGCAGTGGCGAGGTCCTGACCTTCGTCGACGAAATCCCCTCCGACGGGGTGCTCCGGATCGACGACCGGTTGCTCGCACGTTCCTACATTCTCGAACTGCGGCAAGAAGGTTATGAGCCCATGCTCCTGGAGAACGTGACTCTCAAAGAAGAAGAGTGGACACACCTTGAAGCTTTCCTTGTGGCGAAGCCCGGGACGCTTCGCGTGTCCACTTCTGAAGCGGGAATTCCGGTTGCGGTGGACGGTCAGGCACACGGTGTTTCGCCTTTGATCCTTGAAGGGCTGGCCGTTGGTCAACCCATCGTGGTGACCGTTGGTGGCTCAGGCTGGCGGGCGAAAGAGCAGTCAATCACTCTGGCCGCTGGCGAAACAACAGACATTGATTTTGGCGAGATTGAAGCTGCCCGCGGCGATCTGGACCTCACTGTTCGGACCCGGGCCGGCCCCATAGACCCGGCGCAGCTCGACGTCTTGCGCGTGAAACTGGGCGAGGCAGAAATCGCAGGGAAAGCGTCTCTTAAACTCACTGCGACGGCGGGGGCCCATCGCCTCGTCATCGAACACCCTGATTTCACCACCTACTCCGCTCCTGTGGAGATCAAGGACCGGGAAACCACTGCCCTTGAGGCTGTTCTGGCTCCCCTTCCCTCCACCCTCCGGCTGTCCCGCACGACTCTCGGGAGTATGTCCTTCCGCTTGTTCATCGACGGGGTTCCGCAGGAAAACGTCTTCTCCGGCATCGAACTTCCCGCTGAGACCGAAATTGAAGCGACGCTCTTGGTCCGGGATCACGAGCCCCACCGGGAGCGACTGATTCTGCGGGCCGGTGCCGATCTTCTCTGGGAACCCGAATTGCAGCCCCTCGCAGGCCCCGGATCGGGAGAACCGTGGGGCGTCCCTTACTTGGACTATAATTTCAATTGGTTCCCTCCGGGAACCTTCCGGATGGGCAGTCCTCAGAATGAACCCGACCGCCTTCCAACGGAAGGACCGACGACGACCGTTATCTTTGAGCACGGGTTCTGGGTGGCCATCCATGAAACGTCCCAAGTCCTCTATGAGCACTTCATGGAGGCAAACCCCAGCAAGTTTGTTGGTCCCGGGCTGCCGGTCGACAGTGTCACCTGGCTGGAAGCATCTACCTTTGCCCAGCGCCTGACCCAGCGGGAAGCTGCGGCGGGTCGCCTCCCTCCCGGCTATGAGTACCGCCTTCCGACGGAAGCCGAGTGGGAGTATGCTGCCCGAAGTGGAAGCAGCGAGGCCTTCCATTGGGGGACGGTGGCGGATGCTTCCGTGGCCAATGTCCGAGGCCGTTACCCACGAACCTTTGACCGCCGCGTCGCCCACATTGAAGTGGAGGATCGCTACGGGACCCTTCCCGTGGGCAGCTTCCAGCCGAATTCGTCTGGTCTTTATGATGTGCATGGAAACGTGCGCGAATGGACCCTCGACTTCTACAATGACCGGCATCCTGGCGGGCGCCGAATCCAGCCCTACAGGGACAACGGGCAACGCGGCCACGTCGTCCGGGGCGGTGGATGGGAAGACTTTGCCCATCGAGCCCGCGCCGCCGCCCGCGATCGTGCTTCAGCCGATGCCCGCAATCACGCTACCGGCTTCAGGATCGTGCTCGCTCCGATCCTCTCCGGGCATTGACATTTCGATGGACGCGACCGCTCCCTGCTTGCGCTCGCCGCATGGGTGGCATAGCCGTAGTGGAATTTATTGGGCGCTAAATCCCTCTAGTTCCGGTTACGATCCCCGAATTCCATGAAAGCTCACACCGCGCAATTCCTGGCACCCCTTCTCCTTGCAGCGTCCTTGATGACAGGAGGCTGCCAATCCGCTTCGAACAACCCCCAGACCACGACAGGTGCCGCCATCGGAGCGGCATCCGGGGCCGTTCTCGGTGCCATCATCGGGCACCAGAGTGGCCGGCAAGGTGAAGGAGCTGCCATCGGGGCGGCCGCCGGGGCTGTCTTCGGAGGAGCGGTCGGAGCAAGCCGGGACCATGAAGAGCGCAATCGGGAAGAAGCCCTCCGCCGGCAGCGCGAATACAACCTTGAAATGGCCCAGATCCAGCGAGAAAAGGAAGCCGCTGAAGCCGAGCGCAATCGCCAGCTTTCCATTGCTCAGGGAAGGACCGTCTCGGAACGGGAAGTTTTCGAAGCCGAACAACGTGCGAAAGCCGCGGAAGAACGCCTCAAGCAACTTGAAGCCGAGCAGCAAGCGGCTCTCACCCGCCAGCGCGCCATCGAAGAAGCTCACCGGCGTGAACAGGAAGCTCTCGAACGCATCCGGCGAATGGAGGCCGAAGGAACCACGGCCCAAAGCGGATCTTCTGAATCTGTTGAATAATCCTGATGCTCCAACTCCCCTCACCGATCCGCCCTTTTCTCCTCCCCGTGCTTGCGGGGTTCATCCTCGCGGGTTGTGCCTCATCCCCTCAGCGAGCCTTCAGAGTGGACGCCCTGCGGGACCCCGGCTTCAGGCCCGTGGCCTCCGAAAACGGCTCCATCCCCTACTTTATCGAACCCACCTACGAACTGCAGGCGGGCGAACAGCTTCGCTTCCGTGAAGCGGCCTCTTATGTGGAAACCGCCCTCGCGGGAAGAGGCTACTACCGGACAATAGAACGCGAGCGGGCAGATCTTCTCCTGCGAATGGACGCCTCTATCTCTGAACCCATTTCCGAAACGCAGTCCTATTCCGAGCCGGTCTATGTACGGCGCTGGGGTTACTCTCATGTTGTTCGCGTGCCTGTTCGCAATGAACAGGGGGCAGTCGTCGGCTTTACCCACTCCAGGATTTATGAACCTCCGCGGAATGAATTTGCCGGGTGGACCGACCGGGTCCGCCAGACAACGGTCTACGAAAAATCCCTCTCCCTGACGGCTTACGCCTTTGATGATGAGAGAAATCGGGGAGCCGAGCGCTGGACCTTGAATGTCTCGGCCATTGATCAAACGAGCGATCTACGCAGCTACTTGCCTCTCCTGGTCGCCGCGGGAATGCCATACATCGGAGAACAAACACAGGGCCAAGTCATCGTTCGCATGCGCGACGATGATGAAAAGATTGCCTTCATCCGCCGCGGTTCCTGATTTTTTGAGGTGTGACTGCCTCTCTCGAATGGCTCGACGTTGTCGACGAAAAGGACCGTGTGATCGATCGTGCCCCCCGCGACCAAGTGCATGCAAAGGGGTTTCGGCACCGGGCGGTTCATATCCTCCTCCGTAACCGCCAGGGCCATGTCTTCCTCCAGCGTCGGTCATTCCTGAAAGATACCTTCCCCGGATGCTGGGATTCCTCCGCCTCCGGCCATGTTGAATCGGGGGAAGATTATGATACAGCCATGAGACGCGAGCTTCAGGAGGAAATCGGATGGAGCCCCGGCCCCGACGAAACCCTCCCTGAGCCCATCCTCCGCCTTCCGGCCCAGCCTCTTACCGGGGCCGAGTTCGTATGGGTCTACGCCGGGACAACCGAAGGCCCCTTTGAGCTCAACCCCAGCGAGATCATTGAAGGCCGCTGGCTCCCCCCCGCAGAGATCAGCTCCTGGATCGATCGTGATCCCGCCGCCTTCGCCGATGCCTTTCGACTCATTTGGAGCAAAATTTAGTTCATAGCGGGGGATCCAGCACCCGAAGGCATCCGCTCAAAACAATCTGCCGATGGGCTGGGAACTTCCATTCAGCGGTGGGCATCGGCCGCTTAAGAGGCCACCCAAAAGAAGCACCGACCCCGGATTCAGCGCGTGGGAACATTTGCTCATAAACTCAATGCTCCCCTGGGGGATTCAGGCCACAAATCACCCGCTTTCTCAAATATAAGGTAGAGAAATGCGGATTGAGCTTTCTTGCCGGGACGAATCTCTCTAATGAGAGATGCCTATGCGATATTATTATGTTAACGCAAACAACGAGACCACTGGGCCTGTCGATGAAAATGCTCTAAAAGAACTCCTTCTCAATAAGGAGATTAACTTGAGCACCAATATTCTGAGAGAAGGCGATCCGGAAGGGAGCTGGACCCCTCTTTCACGCATTCCCGAATTTGCCGATGTGGTGCCACCGCCACCACCACCGGTATCGTCACCCTCTTTTTTCGCGGGAGACTGGCAGATGATGCCCGGAGAGTTTGTAGAGAAGTTCCTGACGCTTTCAAAAAACTGGCTCTCCGAAGCGCGGGCGAATCAGGTACGGGAGCAATCTGTCCGCTTCGGGCATTACGCGCTCGTGATTGCAGGCGTGGTCGGGCTGCTCTCGGCGATCATTGCGGCCATTCGCTTCGAGCAGGCCGAGCTCGTTTTCATTGGCATCCTTTTTATCGTCTTGCTGGCGGTGGCGCAGTTTACGGCCAGGCGCTTTCTGCACTCCTGCGCCGCCCTCCTGCGCGCCACCCCGACACGAACCTCAACCACCAGCATCTACGATGTCATTGCTCTCGTTTACCTGGTCTTGGGAATCGCGCTCTTTCTCGGCATGACCTACGGCGCGATCCGCGGCGGCGGGTATGCCTTGCTCGGAATCCTTTTCGCACTCGTTACCCTGTTAATATTCCTCTCCTTGGCTGCGGCGAGCCTTCACACACGAATGCTGAATATCGAAACAGCCCACAACTCCAGTGCCGGCGAAGAAGCTGTCGGCATACTGGGCTATTTTCTGAAACTTATCCCGTTCATGGCACCCGTCATCTTCGGGCTGTTCACTATTCTCGGAGCGCTCATCCAAATGGTGGCCGTATTCATCATCCTGTTTAATGAGCATGCCCTGTATGCCCTCAGTGGAATGCTCCCTCCAGCCGCAGGAGGTTCGTTGGCTGCACTCGGTGGCGTTATGATTGCCCTCTACGGAGCCCTCACTCCATTCATCGCCTACCTCTTATTCCTACTCTACTATCTCATTCTCGATATAGTGCGCTCCATCGTATCCATTCCAGCGAAGCTTGATGCATTGAATAAGAACCGCTGAAGGCTCGATCGCGAAAATCAGCTGGGTCCTTGCTTTTGGAAGGCAGATCCCGCACAGTATAACCTTGGAGCTGGCCTCCAATTTCTCATGAAGACCCTTCTTGGTATACTTCTCCTCGCGGTCATTGTCTTCGGCGGTGCCTATCTGGTGAGCGATCCCTTCCGCACCAAGGTCAATGCTATCTTCAAGTCGGCCACCACCTGGACCGATGAGAATATTGCCAAGAACCCCCAAGGCTACCTGCAGTGGGCTCTGGCTGAATTCGATGGGTTGGAAGATGCCCTGCGGGGACGCCGGGTGGGGCTACGCGCCCAACTAAACTCCCTGCAACGGAAACAGGAGGCCGATGCCCGCCAGGCTCAAATTGTTCACGAAAGACTTCAGGATTTGAAATCCGCCTATCGAACAGCGGCCGATGCCAATGCTTTTCCTGTCACATTGAACGGACTCAGAGCGGACGAAGATGAAATGCGCCAACTCATCATTGAAGCGGACCAGCGACTGGAGCTCTACGCCCGGAATGCCCGGCATTACGAACTCGCCCTCCCTCGAACCAAATCCGATCTACAACGTGTCGAGTCTGCCCTGGACGCGCTTCGCGATCGCCGTGGCGAGGTGAGCCGTCAACTCCAGCAAGTGCAGGTGGATGCAGCCCTATCTGACATCGAAGGAATCGACGACCGCATCAATGCCCTCCTTGATAGCACACGCTCCATCGCCTCCGAAGCCGGGCAAACGTTGAGGCTTGACGACGTGCTTCTTGAGAACCCGTCGGAACTCGATCGGCGGCGGTTCGAGGAAATCATGCGGCGCGAATGAAGCTCAACCGGCCATCCCTCTCCTCGAACCACGGCAAGATCGGCTGCTTCACGAAGCTCGCACTGGCAATCGTCGGTCTCATTGGCTTCTTTTTCATTCGCGGCCAGCTGTCCGAGTGGAGAGAAGGAAGGCACGAGGTGCGGCGGCTCGAAAATCTGGCCGAAGCAGAACATGAGCTTCGCTCCTTTGCCGGTGATCACCTGCCGGAGCTGCAACGGGTCATCACCGACTTTGAAGATGAGATCGCGCGGCGCGAAACAATGCTCGACGCCCTCCACAAAGACATGCGCCGGCTCAACCGAGACCCCAATAAAGACCCCGATATCCGTCGATGGAAGGAGGCCATTGAAAAGATGCACCAGGAGCTGCGACAGCTCTATGAGAACCGGGCCGATGCCTATCTCGCCTTTCGGAAGTTTGAGCTGAATCCCGAGTCCTTGGATGACGCCGAAGCCCGCACCCGCCGCTTTGAGCGCGCCCGCTCTGCTGCTACAGAAGGGCGAAAAACCTTCGAGCGCCTTCTCCGAGAAGCGGAGCCCATACAGTAGAACTCAGCATCTTGAGGTGCGATGGCACGTAATCGTACGCCCCAATCGGGCGCGCCTGCCGCTCTTGATCCGCTGCTTCTTGATCCGCGACCACATCCATTCCCCTTGATCGCGGCTTCGCCATCCGCTGCCCCCGAGCCATTCCTGCTGCACCAATGCAATAAAGCACCAGGAGTTCAGCGAAGCGCTCCGCGCGTCAGCCAGAGCGGACTGGTATCGATTGCCGTAAGGCCAGAATGAGTAAAGGCTTCGCCGATCTCGCGCAACAGAACAAAGGTGAGCGCCCCATCGCGGACCTTCTTGTCGCGGGTCATCGCTTCGACGAGGCTCCGGACAGAGAGACCTTGTGGCAACCGCGTGGGAAGGCTGTTTCGCTGCAGAACCGCTTCAATGCGTGTGACCTCGGAAGCCGGTAAAAAGCCCTGATGAACCGATAGCTCTGCCGCCAAGACAAGCCCCATGGCAACCGCCTCTCCATGAAGGACCAATCCATAACCCGCAACCGCCTCGATCGCGTGGGCGAAGGTGTGCCCCAGGTTCAGAAGGGCCCGGCCTCCAGACGCGGCCTGCTCTGTCTCGTCAGCCTGGACGATGGCGGCCTTAACAGCGCAATTCCGACGAATGATGGCAGGGAGGTCGGGATGCCCGGCATGCAAAGGTTCGCTGAGTGCCTCAATCTGCTCGAAGAGCCGCGCGTCCCCGAGCAGCCCATACTTGATGACTTCGGCAAGACCCGCACGAAACTCACGCTCGGGAAGAGTTTCCAAGAACCCGGAATCAATATAAACAGCTGAAGGCTGATGAAAGGCCCCGACCAAATTCTTCCCCGCCCTCAGGTTGATCCCGGTCTTTCCACCGACAGAGCTGTCGACCATGGACAGAAGCGTCGTCGGCACCTGATAAAGCGCTATTCCTCTCAAATAAGAGGCGGCAGCAAAGCCCGCGAGGTCCCCCGCCACACCACCTCCGGCAACGAAGACGGCTCCCCCACGATCCACCTTTGATTCCGCCAGGAAGTCGCACACCCGCTCAAGCTGCTCGAAACATTTGGTCCCTTCGCCACTCGGGAGGGTAAGGGCGGGGACACCCTCAAAGATCGCCCTTAGGGCTTCCTTGTGGAGATCAGCTACATTCTCGTCGACGAGAACAGCCAACCGACGCTTCCGACTCTTGAAGGACCGGACATCTTCCTCCAGAGCGCAGCGGGCACCCGTACCAAAGGTGATAGCGTAGGATCGTTCCGCCAGTTCAACGCGCAAGACCTCAACGGTGTCGGGCGAGGTCATGCTTCAGATCCTCCGGGTTCGTCCCCTTCTTCGATACCGAGACCAAAAACGGCATTGGCGTAATGTTGCACATTGAAAGGCTGTAAGTCCTCTGCTTTTTCGCCCAATCCGACGAAATAGATGGGCAATTTGAGCTCGCGATAAATCCCGACGAGGGCTCCGCCCCGGCTCGAACCATCGAGCTTTGTCACGACAAGCCCGGTCAGACCAAATTCCCGATGGAAGACACGTGCCTGCTCAATGGAATTGCTTCCGATACTTCCATCAACAACAAGCCACGCGTGATGCGGGGCAGCGGGATCCCGTTTCTGCAAGACACGCCGGATCTTCTGCAGTTCGCGCATGAGACCCTCCTTGTTGTGGAGGCGTCCGGCTGTATCCAGAATGAGCACATCCGACTGGCGATGAAGGGCCGCGCCGTATGCATCAAAGGCCACGGCAGCCGAATCCGCCCCATGCTGGCTTCCGACGACGGAAACGCCAAGGCGCTCACACCAGGCATTGATCTGCTCGTTGGCTGCCGCCCGGAAGGTGTCGCATGCCCCCACCAGAGTGAGTCGACCTTCATCGGTGAAACGCTTTGCGAGCTTGGCAGCTGTCGTTGTTTTTCCACTACCATTCACCCCGATGAGCGCAATCACTTCGGGCTTGGCTACCTTATCGGGAAGCCGGCCTTCCGAACCGGCGAGCGCCTCGGTGAGAACACGTGCGCCAATCCGCGCCGCGTCCAACCCCTGAAGCTCCTTCTGATTCTTGAAGGCAGTACGAATCTCGGCGACGATCTCCTCGGTTGTTTCCACCCCGAAGTCGGCCCCATAAAGCGCCTCCTCCAGCTCATCTATGGCGGAGGCATCCAGGGTGCGGCTACCGAACAATCCACCGACCTTCGTGAAAGCCTTGTAGAAGGTTGGCGTCGTGCGCTTGAGACCCTCGCGAAACTTCGAAAAAAACGACCTCATGGTTGATATAGGTCAGGTATCGGCCGAACGCAGCGGGCGCTGCAGAGTGAGTTTGAACTGATCGAGGATTCCGTTGATGAACCGCTTTGAATCCGGGTTTGAATACTCCTTCGAGAGGTCGATTGCCTCATTGATCGAGACGATCGGCGGGATATCCCGCCGGAAGAGCATTTCGTAAATAGCCAGCCGCAGGATCGCCAGATCGATGCGAGCGACGCGCTCAAAATCCCAGTTCTTCGTATACGTCCGAATTGCCTCGTCGATCTGCTCCATGTGTTCAAGGGCACCAAAAATCAGCTCCTCGGCAAAGGCATAGTGCTCGCGGGGCTTGTCCATAGAGGCAAAGAAAAGCCGAAGGTCTGCACTCAAATACTCGGGACGATTGATCGACCACTGATAAAGGTACTGCATCGCAGCGACGCGGTTATCTCGACGCATGCTCATATCAAAGTTTCCAGGGATTGGATTCAGGATCATCACCCGCTAATCCCGGCCAGTCATCCTCGCCATCCCCTGCGCTCAAGCCGCGCTCGAGCGCTTCAAGGTCATTCAGGGATTGAACAAGTCGCCGTTTGATCTCTCCCATCTCCAAAGCAGCCAAGGCAAATTCCTTTCCGCGATTGATCGTCCCCGAAGAACGTGCTTCCGCCTGCTCGCGGGTATTGGCCACGACGACGCCGTTGATAACGGGGATCTCGGTGTCGATCGTAATTCGCTGGAAGGCTGAGCTCGTGCTTGTAGCGATCATTTCATGATGGCTTGTCTCACCCGCCAAAACGACGCCGAGCGCAATCACGACATCAAACTGCCAACCCTTGGCCAACATGGCGACCGCATAGGGGATTTCGTGCGCTCCTGGGACCCTTACTGTTTCAATGTCTTCTTCGCGCACGCCAGCCTCATCCAGAGTTCGCAAGCAGCGCTCCAGGAGGTTGTCGACGAGCCCTTGATTAAAACGGGAGGCAACGATTGCGATGCGAAATCCTTCGCCCTCGAAATCCGTTGGTTGCGGAACATCTTCACTCATGAAAACCACCCACCATGCGC
>CAYOIB010000052.1:0-18089 GCA_964403935.1 uncultured Puniceicoccaceae bacterium
ACGGCATAACGTTTCATCATCTTTGGAGTCTTTTAAATTGGCTGTGTCTGAAAGAAAGTGGTCTTGGCTTCCTTCAACGAAGGGTCAATGGAAACCCTTCTAAACCCGCTCTCTAAAAAAGTTAAACGATTAACGGCTTCTCCCAAGGCTCCTTTCCCTCATACTCAAAGAATGAAGCCTGCTTATACGCTGGGATTAGACTACGGCACCAACTCGGTCCGAGCCCTTGTTGTTCGCTGCCTTGACGGGAAAGAGCTTGGCACAGGTGTTGTCACCTACCCTTCAGGGACCCAAGGCATCCTCCTTGATCCCAAAGATCCCCTCCTCGCGCGACAACACCCGGACGACTACCTCTTTGGCCTGGAAAAAGCCACACACGAAGCCATCCAGCAGGCGCACATCACAAATCGCGATTTTCGGTCGGAATACATCATCGGCATCGGCATGGACGCGACTGGATCCAGCCCCTTGCCAATCGATGCGACCAACCGCCCTCTCGCCAGCCAGTCGCGATTCAAAAGAACACTCGCCGCCCAGTGCTGGTTGTGGAAAGACCACACAAGCCACGAAGAAGCCGCCCGCATCACTGAATGTGCCCGCGCACATCGCCCGCACTACCTTGCGAAATGCGGCAACACCTATTCTTCCGAATGGTTCTGGAGCAAAGTCTGGCACTGCCTGCGGACGAGCCCGGAGGTATTTGCCGAAGCTCACTCTTGGATCGAGCTTGCTGACTGGATTCCATCGGTCCTCGCCGGCGTCACCGATTCCAGGGCCATCATGCGCGGGGTTTGCGCGGCGGGGCACAAAGCGCTCTATGCCGAAGACTGGGGCGGCCTCCCTGATAAAGAATTTCTCGCCATGCTCGATCCTGCGTTGGCCAATCTTCGGGATCGCCTTTTTGAGAAAGCATGGGACGCCTCCACAGCCGCGGGCGCACTCTGTCCGGAATGGGCCGCCAAGCTGGGCCTTCCTGCCGGTATCCCCATCGCCATCGGCGAAATCGACGTTCACTACGGAGCCATCGGATCGGGCATCGAGGAAGGGGTCATCGTAAAAGTCATTGGCACCTCCAGCTGCGACTGCGCTGTCGTTTCCACCGCCAAAGACCTTCCCGATATTCCGGGCATCTGCGGGATCGTGAAAGGGGCTATTCTACCCAATTTCCATAGCATCGAGGCCGGGCAATCCGCCGTGGGCGACCTCTTCAAATGGTGGGTCGAAGGCATCTGCGAAGGTGATGAATCCCTTCATGCCAAGCTCACCCTCGAAGCCGCCGCCCTCCGCCCAGGCGAAAGCGGATTGCTCGCGCTCGACTGGAACAACGGCAACCGCACGATTCTTGCTGATCCCCGTCTCACCGGGCTCCTTCTGGGTCAGACACTCCACACCCGCCGCTCCGATATTTATCGAGCCCTCATCGAGGCCACTGCCTTTGGCTCGCGCATGATTCTCGACCAGCTGGAGGCCCACGGCGTTCCCATCCACCGCATCATCTGCGCCGGAGGCATCGCCGAGAAGAACCCGTTTCTCATGCAGACCTATGCCAACATCACCGGCCGGGAAATGCGCGTCGCCCGCTCAAGCCAGGCATGTGCCCTCGGAGCAGCCATTGCGGCTTCGGTTCTTGCCGGGCCCGCCGCTGGAGGGCATCCCGACTTTGCCTCCGCCCAAGCTGCCATGACCGGCCTCAAAACAGATCTTTACCAACCCGATCCCGAGACCAAAGCCGTTTACGACCAGCTGTTCACGCTCTACAAAGCCGTGCACGATGCCTTCGGCGGCGTTTCCCGGCCAGACCTGTCCGGCATCATGAAAGCGCTTCTTCGCATCCGCGATGCGCAAAGAAACTAAGCTCAAGCCCTGAAATAGGTGTAGGAACGAAGCCCGTTCTCGTAAGCCCGCATGATCTGACGGCGCTCATTTGCGGAAATCCGCTTTTGCCGCACCGCCCGCTCCGCGAGGGTTCGAAAACTCTCCGCCAACTGCTTGGGATCATACTCCACAATGCTCAACACATCGGCAATCGTGTCTCCGTGGATCTCGCGCTCAAAGAAGATCTCTCCATCCTCGATACGGATACTCACCACATTGGTATCACCCAGCAGGTTGTGCAGATCGCCCAAGGTCTCCTGATAGGCACCCACCAGAAACGCCCCGAGAATATAGTCTTCCTTCCCCCGCAGTTCATGCAATGGCAGCGCGCGCTTCACGCCATGGAAATCGATAAAACGATCCATCTTGCCATCGCAGTCACAGGTGATGTCCGCCATGATACCGCTCTGCTTCGGCTCCTCCGTCAAACGGTGGATCGGCATAATCGGGAATAGCTGATCAATCGCCCAGGCATCCGGCAGCGACTGGAAAACACTGAAATTCACGTGGTAGATATCGACCAGAGAGGATCCGATCTCCGCGAGGTCCGGTGGGCAGAAACGCCCCATCTGCTGAACCTCCCGCGCAATGCGAGCCACGACGTTCCAGAAGATATGATCCCCCCGGGCGCGATCCCGCAGGGAGACGGTGCCATGCTGAAACTGGTTGCGCAGCTCCTGCCGGTAGTAGATGGCGTCGTTGTAAGCCTCCTGAATGCCCTTCGGCGAAAGGTTCGTATATACGTGATAAAGAAACTTCAACATCTCCGGAGCGTCTTCTTCCAGGGGCTCCGGCGTTGTCTGAGGAATGAACTTCGTCACCTCAAAGACATTGAAAAGCAAAACCGAACAATGTGCTACAATCGCCCGGCCGGACTCACTGATAATCGTCGGGTGCTTGATATCCTCCTGATCAAGGACCCCCATGATTGTTTCGATAATGTCGACGCAATACTCCCCTATTCCGTAATTGCAGGAAGCTGGAAAGTTCGTCTTTGAGCCATCGTAGTCGACCGCGAGACCGCCTCCAATATCCAAAATGCCCATGGGAGCACCTTCCTTGACGAGGTCTACATAAATCCGTGAGGCCTCAGCGGCCGCTTCCCGGATACTCCGGATATTCGGAATCTGCGAACCCTGATGATAGTGCAGCAGCTTCAGCTCGTTCAGCCGGCCCTTGGCCTTAAGCTCATCCACCACTTCAACCAACTGGGCAATCGTCAGCCCGAAGACACTGCGCTCGCCCCCGGAATCATTCCAGTGTCCCGAACTCTCGGTCGACAGCTTGATGCGCACGCCGATAATCGGTTCGATTTCAAGCGCATCCGACCGCTCCAAGATGAGCGGCAATTCCTCGGGCATCTCGATGACCAGAACCGCCCGGATGCCGAGCTTGTTGGCATACAACGCAAGATCGATGAACTCAGCGTCCTTGTAACCATTGCAGATGACATAGGCATTCGGATCGTGCATGTAGCCCAGCGCAGCCACCAGCTCCGCCTTGCTCCCCGCTTCCAGCCCATAGTGGTAGCGTTTGCCAAAGCGCGTCACGCTCTCGATCACCTGATCTTGCTGATTGACCTTGATCGGATAGACGCCGCGGTAATCGCCTTTGTAGCCCAGTTCATTGATCGCGTTGCGAAAAGTCTCATTCAACTGCGCAATCCGACTCTCCAGAAAGTCCGGAAAGCGCAGGAGCACCGGAAGGTCGAAGCCGCGTTCGCGCAACCCCCGGATAACATCCATCATACTCACCGGATAAACCTTCTCACCCTCCCGCAGAAGTGCGCGCACTTCCCCCTCCGGGCTGATGTCGAAATACTCACGTCCCCAGAGATCCAGCGCGTAGATTTCGGCTGATTTCTCAGAGCTCCAGTTTTGCATGGAAACAGTCATAATTGCGAGAGTCGGGTCAAAGATTCAAAACGTACACGGCTAAGCCAAAGCCGCAACCCATGTCCAAATGCGTGAAGCTATCAAGCGTTGATTCCGACGAGGAACTGAATGTTCGTCTGCGTCTTCTTCACACGCGTAATGAGCATCTCCATGGCATCGGTCGGCGGGACGCCCTTCATGGCCCGGCGCAGGCCGTAAACCTTCTGCATTTCATCCGGGTGGTAGAGGAGTTCCTCTTTCCGCGTGCCACTTTTGTTCATGTCGATGGCAGGGAAAACACGCTTATCCGAGAGAGCCCGATCGAGGTGGAGTTCCATGTTACCGGTGCCCTTGAACTCTTCAAAGATGACCTCATCCATCCGGCTGCCCGTTTCGACCAGAGCTGTCCCCAGAATGGTCAGGGAGCCACTGCCATCCTCGATGTTGCGCGCGCTGCCGAAAAAGCGCTTTGGCTTCATCAGGGCCGTCGCCTCAACCCCGCCCGACAGGATCTTCCCGCTGTTGGAGGCAAGGGCGTTGTAAGCCCGCGCCAGACGCGTGATGGAGTCCAGCAGGATAATCACATCGCGCCCGGCCTCGACCATGCGCCGCGCTTTCTCAATGACCATTTCAGCGCAGTGAACGTGGTTCTCGGGCGATTCATCAAAGGTCGAGGCGATCACCTCGCCCACCTTGATCTGACGGCGGAAGTCCGTCACTTCCTCGGGACGCTCGTCAATCAACAGGATAATCAGGTGAGCATCGGGGGCGTTTGTCGCAATGGCATTTGCGATCGATTGCTGGAGGATGGTCTTGCCCGTTCGCGGTGGGGCCACAATCAACCCACGCTGACCGAGACCAACCGGGGTGAGGAGATCGACAATTCGCATGGAGATGTTGTCCCACGCAACCTTGGGCTCCGTCTCCATGATGATCCGCCGCGTCGGATAAAAGGGCACAAGGTCTTCAAAAGGCGTCACCTCAAGATTCTTCTCCGGGGCCTTGCCCATGAGTGTTTGTACGGCGAGGACGTAAGGTGCTGTCTCCTCCTCGGCATCGATGTCCTGAACGTACTCCGTCTCCGGGAACAGCGCCGCCAGCGCCTCGGCCGCAATCTGATCTTCCACGTGTTCCGGAATGGCTTCCCGACTTCCTTCGTCATTCTCGGCCCCATTCGCCGCGCCCCGCAACTGTTCCAGGGCATCGTCCGGCAACGGCTTCCGCTGCGGGTGGATCTGCGCCTCGATCATTGTCCCGCGCTTGATGCTATAGCGTTTCATCAGCGGTTTCGGGATAAAGGCATTGAGCGGCTTCACCCGGTAGCTGTCGGAAGTATAGACGATGAGTCCGTAACCTGCCTCCGTTGTCTCGACAATTCCGCTGACGCGCAGCTCACGCTTCGCTTTGTGCGCCGCCGCCATGATCTCGGTCACCAGGACTTCCCGCATCGGGGCCTGATCCAGTTTCACGTCGAACTCTCTGCTCCCCAGCTCCACGAGCTCCGGCAAAGGCATTGTCAGAAGCGCGTTCACATCAACAGGCTCTCCACCGCCGGAACGGCAGTCCTCAGCAAAAATCGCGAGCGAGGAAACGTCCTGGTAGATCTTCAACTGCGGCAGGCCGCCAACCTCGTTCACGAAGGTTTCCTCCGCTCCAAAGAAGCTGCTCGTCGTCTTGTGCCCCCCCTGTTTGTGAGGCTTGCGCATCGGCCTTGGTGCCTGTTGTGGCTGAAAGTTGCCCTTCCTCCCTTTCTTCGGGAAGGGCGGCTTGGTGCCCCCGTCACCGGGCCCGCTCTTGAACTTGCCACCGCCCGAGAGACGCTTCCCGAATCGATCCCGCTGGCCCGATCTTTCCCTTTCCACGCCTTGGCCTTGACCTTGACCAAAGCGGGGCCGCCCTCCCCGATCCGACGATGGATCCCCCGCAGGCTCACGATCCGAGGAACGCCGCTCGTGGGGCCGGTTGCCGCGCGCCGATTCAGCCGGCTCTTCACGCGACGTCGCCTCGACGACTTCCTTCACGGGCGCATTCTCCGTCCGCTCCTCTCCATCTGCCTTGTGGTCGTAGCGCAACATCGTATCCGCCTCGTCGGCATCCGTCGAAAACCGGGCCGGCACTTCCTTGTCAGCCTGTGGGCGACGCAAGGAGGGCGGCGCAATCGATCGGGACGAAGCCGGAGCCGCTTTCCGCGTGGCCTTCCGTCCGGATTCCGGCCACTCGGCGGCCTCAGGAGAAGCCACTGCAGGCGGTGTCACTGCCCGGGACGGGGCGGCCTGTGGCGCGGGCCTCGCCTCTGTCGGTGCCTCATCCGGGCTCACCCCGGCGGCTTTGCCCCGGCGGCGCACCGCCTTCTTCGCTGTCGCCTTCCGAGCGCTCTTGCGAGCCGGCGTCTTACGGGCGGGTTTATCAGGAGATGATTGACCGGATTGAGATCCGACTTCGTCATCAAAGGGAAGGTCGCTTTGGTCTGGTGGCATGCGAAAAAAGGCTTGAGAAATAAGGTGTCCGGGCGGGCGTTGGCTTGATGCCCAAGGGTTTGTTCCGGAGAAAGCTAGGAAAAGAGCGATTCTACACGAGGTGCCGGCGGCGGAGGAGCTCACCCACCTGTTCATGCAGGTGCGATTTCGATCCCTCGTTAACGAAGATCACGTCGGCCTGCTTCATCTTTCGAGCAAGAGGCCATTGACGCTCGCGGCGTTGTTCGATCTGTGGAAGCGAGAGACCACGTTGACGGAGACGGGACGTTTGAAGCTCTGGGGAAACCGATAGGCAAATCGTGAAATCAAAATCTGTTTGCAAGTTATTTTCAAACAATAACGGAATCTCCACCACAACGAGAGGTTCGTGGGAGCGGCAAAGGTCCTGCCAGGATCTCCGCACCTGCGGATGAAGGATTGACTCCAAGAGCACAAGCGCCCGATCCGAAGAGAACACAATCCCCGCCAGAGCCGCCCTGTCAACCTTTCCGTCAGAATCGAAAACGCCCGCGCCAAACGTCTCGCGGATGGCTTTCTGCGTCTCGACATCGGTGGCCAGAAGCTGCCGCACAGCCGCATCGGCTTCAAAAGTGACTGCGCCAAAAGATCGAAAGAACTCGAGCGCCGTACTCTTCCCACAACCGATGCCGCCCGTAAGGCCAATACGCGCCGGGAGGCGTCGGCTGGCAGCTTTCTCAGAAGCGAACATGTAAAGATCTCTTCAAGGCCCGCCGGAAGCCGTAAAGTTCCGGTAAAGCGTTAATGATGATATGCAAACGCATTGCGAATTTCTCTTTCGGACACACTTAATGGGAAAGCAACAGTCGGATTGCGGCGAACAGACGGCACCAACCAAGCATATGAACCCGATCGGAGATACGCCTTATGAACTGGACCTTTTCGAACCTCCGGAAGTTGCCGATGCTGTAATTGAATTGGCGCACCAGCTCTTCGCTAATGTCAATTCGAAATCCGTCGGCGACGCGTTCATGCATACCGAGGATTTATTTCAGGGACGAAAGAACGGCTTTCAGGCAGCGGACACGAGCTACCACAATCTGGAACACACCATGCGCGCCACCCTCTGCTGGGCGCGTCTCTTCCGGGGCTACGTCACGGCCCGCGATGAACCCACCCTCGGTTTTCGCCATTTCCGGATGGGTCTGACAGCGATTCTGATGCACGATACCGGTTTCCTGAAGCGGGAACAGGATGCCACAGGAACAGGAGCCAAGTACGCTGACATCCACGAGCGGCGCAGTTGCGAGATGGCCGACCAATGGCTCACGCGAAGTGGCTGGCCACGGGAAGACATACGCGCCGTCCGCAACATGATTTGCTGCACCGGCATGGATGCCGATCTCGATACCATTCCCTTCGCCGATGAAGCGACGGCATTGCTCGGGAAGATGGTTTGCACAGCCGACTACATCGGCCAGATGAGCGACCCGAACTACATCGATAAACTGCCGATTCTCTACCAGGAAATCGAAGAATCCGACGCCTTCCGGGGGATCCCCGTAGAGCACCGGATGTTTCGGAGCGTCGACGAATTGATCATCAAGACGCCTGCATTCTGGACCCATCACGTAAGCCAGAAGCTCGAAGAAGCCTGCGACGGCATCTACCGTTACCTGGCCGATCCGTATCCCAACGGACCCAACCCCTATATGCAGCGGATCTATGAGAGCCTTGAGCGGATCGCCGCTGACCACGAGGCCCGCCGCCAGGGTGCCTGAGCCTCAGCTTTCCGCGGTATCGACCTCCGGGTGGTCGCTGACAAGGAAGCTGGTCGCGAGATCGCTTTGAGCACGATGGTGGGGGCCATCCTCAGCCTCCTTCAGGCGGCGCCGGAGCGATTTTATACTTCGGGTCGGCATGGCGAGGTGACAAACCGGCTCCCCTGGTTTCACGCCTGGCATCGTTGTCATGCCCAGAATGATACTGTCCAGCGGGGCATGAATAACTTCACGGCGTTCTCCAAGCAAACTGTGGATGGAGGCGAGTGGCTGCCCTTCGCTCGCAAACTCTCCCGGAGCCACGTGAAAGCGCAGAATCCCTCCTTGCGCGGCACGCACCCAACGGGTCTTTCGAATGTCGGCCAAGTAGGGGGGTTGCGACGGCGTCCCCACCATCATGCCAAAAGTATAGAGAACATTCCGCAGACCACGCACCCCGATTTCGAGGACCGCTGGCTCAATCTTATAGGGTTCGCCCGCCTCAAGGATGATCGTTGGGATCCCGGCCGCGCAGGCCGCCCGACGCAACGACCCTTCCGGACCCTTGCCGTCGACGACAAGGGCACACCCGAAGGCATGAGCCAGTTCCCGCACCCTTTTATCACGGAGGTCCGCGCGCACGTTGGGAAAATTCGTGCGCTGGAAGGCGGCCGTATGCAGATCCACCCCGAAGTCACACTTGAGCACAATTTCGTGCATGAGGGTATGAGCGACCCGAGCGGCCAGGCTGCCCCCAACACTTCCCGGGAAGGAGCGGTTCAGGTCGCGCCCATCCGGCATATAACGCTCATTCACCTCAAATCCGAAAACATTCACCACTGGAACCAGAATCAACGTCCCCCGCTCAAGTGCGATCGGCTGCCCGAAAAGAAAGTCGTGAATGACTCCAGTACCGTTCAGCTCGTCCCCATGAACCGCTGCTGAGACAAACCCGATCTTCCCGGGTGCCCCCGCGCGCACGATTCGAATCGGCAGACTCACGTCGTCGCCCGTATAGGTCTCTGAAATTTTCAGACGGATATCCACCGTCTCTCCACGCGCGACGTGGACGCCGCCCACCGTCAACTGAGCTTTGTCTTTCATTCCTTCGGAGGCGTCCGCTTCCGGCGCACCTGACGCTTTTTGGCCACAGCGGGGACAAACTCGCGCAAGGTCAGCTTGGGCCCGTAGCACAAGAGGACATCGCCGGCGTGAAGTGTATCCGTTGCCTGGGGCACCGGATAATGCTGGCCCTGCCGGTTGATGCTCATAACGACGATGCCCCGATCCCGCAGACCCGAGTCGGCCAGAGTCAGACCATTCAGGGAGGAATCTTCGCTGATACTGAACTCCGCGACGAGAAAGCCGCGCGCAAAACTTAAGCGTTCGCGCAAGTCCACCTCACTGAAGCGGGCGTGCTCGGCAATAAAATCGATGATCTCGCCCGCTACGTCGACCCCGCTCGCCGCTTCGATCCCTTCGAGGCCCGGTGACGAATTCACTTCCATGATAACCGGTCCGTCGTTGCCTTCGAGCATGTCGACACCGGCCACCCGCAGGCCAATGATCTGAGCGGCTCTCACCGCCGTACGGACATAGCTCTCGGGCAACTCCACAGGCTCCGTCCGCCCACCGCGATGGACATTGCTGCGAAACTCCGTCCCGACGGCACGACGGCGCATAGCCGCCACCACACGGTCACCGACCACCAGCGCCCGGATATCACGCCCCTTCGATTCGCTGACAAATTTCTGAATGAGGACATTCTGCTGGGTCGACTGAAGGGTCTCGATGATCGCCTCCGCCATCTTTTCCGATTCGGCAAGAATCACGCCCACGCCCTGCGTCCCCTCGAGAAGCTTGATGATGACCGGTGCCCCCCCCACCCGCGCAATCGCCGGCAGGACATCCCGCCGATCCCGCACAAAGGCGCTGGCGGCAATGCCAATGTCATGCCGGCTCAGAACCTGAAGCGAGCGCAGCTT
Source organism: uncultured Puniceicoccaceae bacterium (assembly GCA_964403935.1). Lineage (GTDB taxonomy): Bacteria > Verrucomicrobiota > Verrucomicrobiia > Opitutales > Oceanipulchritudinaceae > SLLG01. Next base: position 9,930 of record CAYOIB010000052.1, read on the forward strand.
GTCGCGGGCGGTGCTGATACTCGTCGAAGAATTCGGAGTGAAGACACCCATCTGCTCAAACTGGCGCACAATGGCCGCCCCAAAAAAGCTGATTGATGCTCCGATCCGCGGTATGATCGCGTCAATCTCACTGAGCGGCTTTCCCCGATAGGACAACTGCGGACGCGCATGCTCCACAAACACGCCAAAGCGCAAGGTATCGTAAACCGTACAGGTGTGCCCCCGTCGACGTGCCGCCTCGACAAGCCTCTTCGTGCTGTAGGCACGAGAGTTTCGAGACAGGACGGCAAGACGCAGGGACTCTCCGGGTTGGGCAGGCGGGCTCATGAAGACGGTTTGGATTGTCGCTTCCGGGGAGGCTTGCCGAGTACAAAACGCCTTCCGCTATCGACAAGGAAACGACTACTCAGAAACAGCCTCCCCAGCAATACGCGGTGAATCATCCGTTTCCGCGAAACAAGGGAGAATTCGGTCACTGAAAGAACATCTCCCAGGAGGACCTCCGTCCGAACACGCAGGCGGTGCTGGAGGGTCCCATTACTCGATCGAACCCGTGCCTCCCCGACCAATTCCGCTTCCACCGTGTGAAAACGGGCCGACTTTCCCCGGTCGAGAATCACATCGAAGCGCACCCGGCCGTTATCAAGCCGCTGGATCCGCGTTACGTCGAGGGCGGCCCCACGCGCCCCCGTATCCATCTTCGCCGTCATTCCTGTAATCCCCCATTCCGGGAGATCAATCCGTTCCTTCCAGCCAATGACAATGGGAGCGCGCATCAACGGCGGGAGAGAAACGAGCCTTTCAACCCCGCTCAATCTTCTTTTTCAAAGAGAATGCTTTCGCTCGCCTCCAGGAACCGTTCACGCGCCTGGATCAACGCTTCGCCCTTGGCGACCGTGCGCTCCCGCTTCTTCAGACGCGACTCCCAATCGGACAGCTCAGCGGCCCGTGCTTCCATCTCTGCTTTGATTTTCTTCAACTCCGCCGCGTCCTCAGCGGAGACCCCTCCGGCTTTGCCGCCCCCACCGCCGCTTTTCTCCAGGTGCTCAAGCTGATCCCGGCGGTGATCGAGCTCTGTCTCCAGTTCCTGCAACATCTGCCCCTTCTCAAAAAGAGCGTTCTCACTCTGCTCCAGATAAGCTTCCCGCTCCGTCAACATCGCCTCGCGCTCAGCAATTGAAACCTCGCGCTCATCCAGAGTGCCTGGGTCCCCGCCCTCTCCAAAGTCCACCCTCTCGTTTCCACCCGGCGGCGCGCTTCCAGTCATCTCGCCCAATCCCATGAGCTGACGCTCGATGTCGGCCTGAGCCCGTTCGACAGCCTGCTCCGCCTCCGCCAACGCCCGCTCGCGTTCTTCCAACGCCTGCTCGCGCTCCTGCAGGGCGGAGTCCAAATCGTCATAACCGTCCGCCGCATCCTCCTCCCCCGCATTCGGCGCTTCGGGGTTGGCCGCCAGACCGGCCTCCCGTGCATCCAGCTCTTTTTCACGCGCCTTCAAATGGTCACGCAAAGCGCGGAGGGCGTCGGCGTCCTCACCGTCATCACCCCCGCCCGATCGCCTGCGTTCACGCTCGATGATGGCCCGGCGCAAGCTGTCGGTAAATTCCCCCACCGCGAAGGGCTTTATGAAAAAATCAAACGCTCCCAGCTTCAGCGCGGCCAGGATATCGTCCTTCCGGTCAAACGCCGTCATTACAATCACGACAGCCTCATCATCGAGCTTCTTCAGCTTGCGCAAGAAGGTGATGCCGTCGACCCGATCCATGCGAACATCCGTGAGGACAACGTCGACCGGCTCACGCTTGAAGATTTCGAGTGCTTCCGCGGCCGACTTGGCGTGAAGCGGTTCCACATCCATCGTTGCAAACAGCGTGCCGAGCATGTCGTGCACTCCTTGGGCATCATCGACTACGAGGACTTTTGGCATATCATTGAATGGTTCTTTTCCAAAGCTGTCACCTAACGGAATGATAGACAGCTGTCTGATTGCAAACGTTGAGGAGAATACCTTCGGCTGTTGACTGATTCTTCATCCTTGGACCCGCAATTTACACACCATCAAATCAAAACTTCAATGCAGGGTGCTTGTTCGGGCTCTTCAGGGAGGCGGTTTTACCGGGATTTATCAGCTTCAGGAGGCATGAAAAATTAAACGCCCGAAAAACGTAAATCCGGTGTTATTCCTCACCCCGCCGCAGCCCTTGCGCGCACATGAGCCATGTGCAAAGTTCGCCCCCTGCCAAGCCATGTCTATTTCTAAAAACAACCTGCATTGCATCCGACTGCGAGGCGTCCGCCAAAACAACCTCAAGGGGTTCGATCTCGACCTCCCTCTGGGGCAGTTGATCGTCGTGACCGGTCTGAGCGGTGCCGGGAAGTCCTCACTTGTCTTTGAGACCTTGCATGCCGAAGGCCAGCGCCGCTACGTCGAGACCTTCAGCCCCTATGCCCGGCAGTTCATGGACATGCTCGACCGGCCTCAGGTCGACTCCATTGAGAACATTCGTCCGTCCATCGCTATCGAGCAGAGAAACACAGTCCGCACCTCCCGCTCGACCGTCGGGACAATGACCGAGCTGTGCGACTACTTCAAAGTATGGTTTTCCCACACCGCCCAACTGATCGACCCCGCCACCGGATCCCCCATCGATGATGACAATCCTGCGACAATCTGGAAAAAAGCACGGAGTGCTTTTCCGGACCGCAAGGTGATGATCGCCTTCTCCGTCAAGCGACAGGGCAAACTCTCCTGGGAGACAATAATCGAATCTCTCCGCTCTCAAGGGTATGGGCGGGTCGTCATCAAGGGATACCTGACCGCACTCGATGAGATCCCGATTGAGGGCCTGAAGAGGGAGGACGCCCTCGCGGTTATCCAAGACCGTATCCAGTTGAAAGGCCCCAGTCGCACCCGGTTTATTGAAGCGGTCACGACGGCCCTTCATTATGGACAAGGCCAGGTGGAATTACTCGCCGAGACAGGAGAATCACTTGCGATATTTTCAGAGGGACTGCATTCACCACAGTCGGGAATCCGCTATCGCCCTGCGGTGCCCAATCTCTTCTCCTTTAATTCCCCCCTTGGTGCGTGTCCGAAATGCCGGGGCTTCGGTCGGGTCATCACCCTCGACGAACGACTCGTTATCCCGGATGCAACACTCACCCTTGCCGGCGGCGCGATCCGGGCCTTTCAGGGTGCGGTCTATTCGGAGAGTCAGCGGGACCTCCTCCAAGCCTGCGCGAAGTTTGGCGTTCCGATCCATCAGCCGTGGCGCGAGATGTCACCGGAGCACCAGGATTTTGTCATGGGTGGCGAACCGGGGTATGAAGTGGATGGACGCGAGTGGCCCAATGGCTGGTATGGCGTCCGCCGCTTCTTCAGCTGGCTGGAAGGCAACACCTACAAGATGCACGTGCGGGTGTTTCTTTCCAAGTACCGCGCCTACGTGAAATGCCCCGACTGCGACGGAGCCCGGTTGGTCCCCGAGGCCCTTCTCTGGCGCTGGCACGGGCACGCCTTGCCTGACCTCTATCAATTGCCCGTCAGCGAACTCCTGCCGCTGATCGAGTCAAAGGCGACCCGCAGCGTCGGAAACAAAAGGACCGACGTCGCACTCGAAAACATCCTCACCCGCCTGCGCTACCTCATGGCGGTGGGGCTTGGCTACCTGACCCTCGACCGCGCCTCTCGCAGCCTCTCGGGGGGAGAAACACAACGTGTCAGCCTGACGTCCAGCCTCGGTACCAGTTTAGTGGATACACTTTTTGTTCTCGATGAACCCTCCATTGGATTGCACGTCCGCGACATCGACCGACTCATCGGCATCCTTCGCCAGTTGACCGATCAGGGTAACACCGTGGTTGTGGTTGAGCATGATGAAGCCATCATGCGCGCCGCCGACCTGCTGCTCGAGATTGGACCGCAACCCGGTGCCGGCGGAGGCCATATCGTCGCAATGGGGACGCCCCTGGAGCTACAGAACAATCCCGCCTCCCTCACCGGCGGCTACCTCGCCGATAGAAACACCGTTCCACTTCCCGGGCAAAGACGGCCTGTGAAGCGCTCCAGTCGGACGCAAGCATGGCTTCGGATCAATCGCGCCACCAAACATAATCTCCGGAACTTTTCCGCCAAGATCCCCCTCGGGCGCTTTGTCGCCCTAAGCGGCGTCAGCGGTTCCGGAAAATCCACCCTTCTCGACAATGTCATCCACCAGGGACTGCTTTCCCGCTCAGGCAAGGCGACGGATGACCCGGCAGAGCTCTCCAGCATCACGACCGACCAGGAGCTGGGCGATATCGTGCTTGTGGACCAGACCCCGGCAAGCCGCACCCCCCGCTCAAATCCCGCCCTTTTCGTTGAAGCTTGGCACCAGATACGGCAGCTCTTCGCCCTGACAGACGAAGCGCGCTCCGCCGGTTTCACCACCTCCCATTTTTCCTTCAACAGTGGCCAGGGACGCTGCCCCACCTGCGAAGGCCTCGGCTATGAAAAGGTGGAAATGCAATTCATGGCGGATGTTTACGTCCCATGCCCAAGCTGTGAGGGCAAACGGTTTACGACGGATGTCCTGGCCATTCAATGGCATGGGAAGAACCCTGCGGACATCCTCGCGATGACAATCGACGAAGCCATTCCCTTCTTCGCAAAGCAGCCACGAATCCTTCACCGTCTCGAACCCCTTGCCGCCGTCGGCTTGGGCTACCTCACCCTCGGCCAGCCTCTCAACACCCTTTCCGGAGGCGAGTCCCAGAGACTGAAGCTGGTCCGCTTTCTTTCCCGCTTCGATCAAACAGTGGAGAACGCGCTCATTCTTCTCGACGAGCCCACCACAGGACTCCATCGGGACGACGTCAAACGCCTCCTCAATGTCCTCCACAAGCTCGTCGATCTCGGGCACAGCCTTGTCGTGATCGAGCATCAACCGGATGTTCTTGTAGCGGCAGACTGGATACTGGAACTCGGACCCGAAGCTGGTGCTGATGGGGGCAAACTCGTCTTTGCCGGCACCCCGGAAGAGCTCGCTCATGCCGATACCGAGTCCGCCAGCTATGTGAAAAGAGCCTTGGAAGCCGCTGTGGCAGATGCCGACACCCCCGCGCTCATGGCTGCCGAAGCGCCTTCACTATACGGCCGTGATCGGCTTTCCAAACTCGAGCCGCCAACCGTCCTCAGTGTCCTCGGGGCCCGCGAACACAACCTGAAGAACCTTTCAGTAGACATTCCTCACCGAGCCATAACGGTCGTCACCGGCGTCAGCGGATCGGGCAAATCGACCCTTGCCTTCGATATTGTCTTTGCCGAAAGCCAGCGACGCTTCATGGAGTCGATGTCCGCCTGGGCCCGGCAATATGTGGAACAGCTGCCAAGGCCGGATATCGACGCGCTCACCGGGATTCCCCCCGCCGTCGCCATCGAACAACGCGTCACGCGCGGCACCCGCAAGTCAACGGTCGCCACGATCACAGAAGTCGCTCAGTACCTGCGTCTCCTCTACGCACGGGTCGGTGTTCCCTATAGCCCCCACACGGGCGATCCGCTGGTGGCATTGAGCCCGGCGGCCATCACCGATCGCGTCGAGCAACGAATCGCGCAGGACCCCCCGACCGCCCGGTCACCCAGGCTTCTTCTCGCTCCCCTGATCCGCGGGCGCAAAGGGCACCACCAACCGCTGGCGGACTGGGCCGTTGCCCAAGGCTACACCTGGCTTCGGGTGGACGGCCAATTCATTGAACTCAGCCGGTTCGAAAAACTCGACCGCTATCGGGAACATGATATTGAAGTCGCGGTCGCTCATATCGAGAAACAAGGAAAGACGAAAAACTTTGCGATCACCGTGGCCGGCGAACCCGCAGACCTCCCAACTGCGGTTGAGCGAGCGCTTCATGTCGGTAAGGGAGGCTGCCTTCTCGCCTCGATTCAGGATGGAATTCTCGGGCGCTTTTCGACAAAGCGGACCGACCCCGTCACCGGCGAGGCCTTCCCTGAAATTGATCCCAAGCATTTTTCCTGGAACGCCTCTCGCGGATGGTGCCCCACTTGCCGGGGCCACGGTCAGCTCCATGGATGGATGGCCGAAGACGAACGCTTCGAGGACCTGCCTGCGACCCTCAGTGACGGAGCCCCCTGCCCCGCCTGCCACGGCACCCGCCTCAATGACATTGCCCGCCGCGTCTACCTGGATTTCAAGGACGGCGAACGCCTGAATTTTCCGGACTTACTCGCCCTTACCTCCAGCGGACTGTTGAACCGACTGCGTTCCCTCAAGCTCGATGCCAAGGGAAGGGCCGTGGTAAAGGATATCTTTCCGGAAGTGGAAGAGCGCCTGAACTTCATGGATGAACTCGGGCTGGACTACCTCACCTTGGACCGCGCCACCAACACCCTTTCGGGCGGCGAAGCCCAGCGCATCCGGTTGGCTGCCCAGCTCGGGAGCAACCTTTCCGGTGTTCTCTATGTATTGGATGAACCCTCCATCGGCCTCCATGCACGCGACAATTCCCGGCTCATTGATTCGCTCAAGGCACTGCGCCAAAAGGGCAACACCCTCCTGATCGTCGAGCACGACCTCGATACCATGCGGGCGGCAGATTGCATTATCGATCTCGGCCCCGCGGCCGGATGTCATGGAGGCGAGCTTCTCGCCCGCGGCACGTTCAAGGAGATCTCCGCCAATCCCGAATCGGTTACGGGGCGCTACCTCCACACCGCCATGCAGCACCCGTTGAGGGGTTCACGGCGAGACCTGCCAGCCCCCTACCACCCGCGGCGCAAGACGGCGGGCGACGACTGGTGCGTCCTCGAGTCGCCGTCTTTGCGGAACCTGAAGGGCGATACCCTCAATCTTCCGAAAAGTCGCCTGACCGTCGTATGCGGCATTTCGGGGGCCGGGAAATCCACCCTCGTGCGCGATCTTCTCAAGCCCGCGGTGCAGGAGGCCATTCGCACAAAAACCTCCCGCCTCGCCGGCAACAAGGCTCCCGGCTTTTCCTTCAAACGACTTCTGCACGGGGATACCTTCCGGCAGGCGATTGAGGTGGATCAGGATCCCATTGGAAAGACCCCCCGATCGACGCCTTCGACATACACCGGCGCACTCGACATCATCCGGCAGTATTTCGGGAACCTGCCCGAAGCCCGCATGCGCGGATTCACCGCCGGGACCTTTTCCTTCAACACCAAGGGGGGTCGCTGTGAGACGTGCAAAGGAGCGGGCCGGGTGAAGCTCGAAATGAACTTCATCGCCGACACCTACATACCGTGCGACGACTGCGGCGGCCGCCGGTATGGGCCGGAGCTCCTCGATATTCAATGGAACGGGAAATCGATTGCCGATGTTCTTGAAATGACCTTCGAGGATGCCGCCCGCTTCTTCACCTTTCACCAACGCCTCAAAGGTATGCTCGAGCTCATGGTCGACACCGGTCTCGGCTACCTCACCCTGGGGCAGACCAGCCCCACCCTCTCCGGCGGTGAAGCCCAACGCCTGAAGCTGGTGACCGAACTCGCCAAAGGCCTGCCCACCCTGGGCGAGCGCAAACAGGGCGTCGTCCTCCCCAATCTCTACATCCTTGAAGAGCCCACAATCGGACTGCACCAGAGCGACACCGAACGCCTGATCGAACTCCTCCATCGACTCGTTGACCAGGGTCACACTGTCGTCGTCATCGAGCACAACCTGGATGTCATTGCCGAGGCAGATTACCTCGTCGAACTCGGCCCGGATGGTGGCGAGGCTGGCGGAGAGATCCTCTACCAAGGCCCGGTGGAAGGGCTGCTCGACAACAAGGCTTCACCCACGGCCCCATTCCTTCGGGAAACGCTTGGGCTCAATGCCAAACGGAAAGGCCGGTCGGTCGTATCGGCCCCACCCCTTCAAACTTGAGGCCCACGCGCGGCATTCGAAACAGCCGCTTTCGACAAGCCGTCGATCAAGTTCATAGCCGATTCATTCTCCTGTCGTTTCTGCTCGAACGCCACGATCTCCGCCAAGGTGAGATTCGAGAGACGCTCTCTGATATCGGCGCGCGTCTTCTTCCAAAATGTATGCGCTGGGCAGGCGCGCTCGTCACTGCACGCAATCATACCCAGCAGGCAGCGATCCGGCGGCCTGGTGCCCTCCACCGCATCATCGATTTCCTGCACCGTTATTTCATTGG
>CAYOIB010000053.1:0-16676 GCA_964403935.1 uncultured Puniceicoccaceae bacterium
TTTGTTGCTTCCCCTCAGCCTGTCGGCTGAGGGGCAGGAAACCACCTCACTTTTTTAACAATGTCTTGGGCTCTGCCATGAGGGGCTCGCCACACCTTTTGTTAAAGCTGGCAGGAGCCCCTGCGGAAGACGCAGTATTGTCTGGCCAACCCCCGTGATTCCTCAGCCCAGGGCAACGCCTTGAGACATCGGAGAAATCCGATCCAAAGCGTGCCGACGGGGTGCGATACCGGGTGGCGCAGACGTCTGTTATCCGTGCAGGGCCATATCCGGACTGAGGGGGCTTTTTTATCTCCCATCCCCAGGCAATTCGGGGCGGCCAGGCAACGAGGCACTGCTTGGATCACTTTGCCCGGTCCGTGCTTACCCGTGGCAGCGGATGAAGGCGTAGGCGGGGCCGGTGCCTTGGAGGGCGCCTTCCTGGAGGGACACGGGATTCGGGCTGCCATGCAGGTGTGTCGCCTTGTTTTGAAGTGCTGTCGGATCCGGGCAGGACCAGGTGAAAGGGCCGGCTTTGGGCATGAAGAAACAGAGGAGGCGGCCTGGGCCGTGTCCACGGATGAAGGCGAGGGGTTCGCCGGGTGCGCCGTCGGCGAGCATGGTGAGATCCGCGTCGGCGAGGAAGGCCGGTTGCTTGCGCTTCAGTTCGATCAATCCGCGGACGCGCTTCAGGAGGGAGTTATCTTTGGTTTCCTCATCCGCGACATTGGGGGATGTTGGCTCTGGATCGACGGGGAGGTAGGTGCGGGAGGGATGGCAATCGGAGAAGCCGAAGTTCAGGCCTGGTTGCCACTGCATGGGCGTGCGGGCACCATTTCGAGTGGGGTAGTGGCCTTCGTGGATCGGATTCTTTGACGACTGCTGTGGCAGACCGATCTCGTCGCCGTAGTAGAGAAATGGGATGCCGGGCCAGGCGAGGCTGAAAGCATGGACCATTTCAAGTTCGTCCACGCTCTGCCCGACGGCCACACGGGGAAGGTCGTGGTTCCCCAACGGCACGGAGATCAGGCCGTTTCCGCGCGTTGCTTTGCGGGCTTCATTCCAGGTTTGGAGAAACGGGCGGAAGTCGCCCGTGCCGGAGCGGTTGAAGTAGGGATCGTCGTGCACGACTTCGCCCGTCTGGCTCCGGGTCTCACTCTTGCGAAAGAGCTGCCAATAGCCCGCTGCCCAGTGGAGGAAGGCAGAGTGGAAGCCGGTTCCGTCGAGGAGATTTCCGGGATAACCCTCGGCGATGAGAAACAGCTCGGGAAAATCCAGTTCCAGCTCTTCACGGGCTTCGCGCCAGAGGCGGCGGATCTCTTTGCTCTGTGGATCGCGTCGGATCAGGGTATCGGCCATGTCAACGCGGAAGCCGCTTGCGCCCATCGAAAGCCAGTGGCGCATGATCGAGCGCATCTCCTTCCAGAGAGCCTGGACGTCGGGATGGGTCGTGGGCAATTGCCACGGCTTGGATGGATCAGGCTCGGCAAAGCCGAAATTCAGGGCAGGCTGACTCCAGAAGAAATTGATAAGGAAATTTCCATCGCGGTTGGAGTAGCCGTGGATCATTTTCTTGTTCCACGGTTCGCCACCGTCATTCCAGGCAGACTCGGTCCAGATGTACCAATTCTTGTAGGGCCGGGCGGCGTCCATGCGGGCCGATTCCTTGAACCAGGGATGATCGATGGAGGTGTGCCCCGGAACGAGATCGATGATGATGCGGAGGCCAAGCTCCTTCGCGGTGGAGAAGAGCTCGCGCGCATCGGCTTCCGTTCCGTAGCGGGGGTCAACGCCGCAATAGTCGGCCACATCATAACCAGCATCCCGCATGGGGGACGGGTAGAAGGGGCTCAACCACAGGGCGGTGACACCCAGTTTGCTGAGGTAAGGGAGCTTCTCAATGATCCCGCGGAGGTCGCCGATCCCATCGTTGTTGGTGTCATAAAAGGATTGTGGGTACACCTGGTAGAAGACGGCGTCGCGGACCCATGCAGGGAAGGTATTGTTTGAGGGGGACATTGTCGTCGAGTTTCGGCACAAGCAGAACGACGAGGCAAGATCAGACGTAAGGGAGCGAACGCGGATCGCCCTGGCGGCCGCTACTCCAGTCCCGTGATCGAGAGGTCGCGCGGGTACTCGATGGTGTATTCGAACGTGTGCTTCTGGCGTTCGCCGGGCGCGAGGGTCCGCGACCAAGCAGAATACCGTTTTCATCGGCTTTGTTGACGCCTGTGGGGTGTGTCAGGAGCCGCACCAGAATCCGTTCGTCCCGTGAAACAGGAATACGGTTCTTCAACTGGAGGACGGCTTCGCGTCCCCGGCTGTTGAAGAGCTCGAGATCGTAGGTGTAGCGGAAGCGAATGCGCCGCTTGCCATCGCGCAACTTATCGATACGACGAAATTTCCGCCGTCAATCGGAGGCGTTTATCATGGCTTCAGCGGTGGGGCGAGGTGTGGTGCCTTCATTCTATTTACACTCGAAGTTCTCTTTTGTAGTGCTCGAAGGTATGGACATTTTGTTCCCTCCATGTTTCTTTTGGGCGAATGAAGGACTTGCAGACGAAATACACAGCATGGTTGAGCACGGCGACGCCGCTTGGTGAGTTGGAGTCTGCGGGCGTGATATTGAATAGCCGTGGAACAGGCTTCTCCGGTATGCGCCAGCTTGATGTGTATATTGTGTTGCTTGTTGTTGGAACCGGCGGGCGCTACCGCGATGGGACAGGGGCCGATATTCGGTTGAATCAAGGTGATTGTTTAACCATCCCAGCCGGGCTCCCGCATCAATATGGACCCGAAACGGGGGATCGGTGGGACGAGATTTACATCACGGTCCGGGGGGACGTTTTTACTGGCTGGTTCAAGGTGGAGGCGAATGGAGAATGGAGCCAGCGCGTTTGGCCCTTGGGCGATCTCGAGCGCTGGTTGCCGCGATGGCTCAAGATCACCAGGATATCGGCCACATCCCCCGGGGAGTCGGTCCAGGCCTTGGCGGAGATTCACCTCCTTCTGAATGATATTACGCGTTATCGAAATTGTCCGAGTGACATCGAAGCACAGCTCGATGAGACCCGGCATCTGGTGGGAACCTGGCCAACCCAAACGACCCCGGATTGGGAGCGTTTGGCGCGGATGTGTCATTGCAGTTATGAGACATGGAGGAAGGCGTTTCGCCGGGCTTATGGAGAACCGCCGGCGCGCTACCGTCGACGCATTTTAATGGAGCAGGCGGCAGAGATGCTCCGGAGAACGACGCAGACCAATGAGCAGCTGGCTGATCATTTTGGGTGTGCGGATGCATTTCATTTCTCAAAAATGTTTAAGGCGGTGCATGGATGCCCGCCATCCGTTTTTCGAAAACAGCTGAAATCAAACCAAATTCTACATGGTATTAGTTGATTGGATCGGGTATCATGGCCGATGGAAATGATGCCCGCTCCTTCTGCACCTGGATTTTTGGCAAGATTTGTGGGTCCGCCTGATGCCGGACTGAAACGCAGCCAGATCCTTCTTTATCGATTGGATTTTGATTTGGACGACGTGCCGGGAGAGACGGCGATGCGTCTCCATTTATTTGCGGATTCGCGCTACCGCCTGTGGATAAACGGGAGCTTTGTTATGGCGGGTCCCGCCCGCTTTGTAACGCAGTTTCCGGAGTATGACAGCATTGACCCCAGCCCCTTCTTGCAGCGGGGAGCGAACTGTCTGGCGGTGGAGGTTCACGGATATGGGTGCTCTTCGTTCCAGACCATGCCTGATGGGCGCTTGGGGTTCATCGCCTGGGGGGAGGAAGATGGTCCTGATTTTCGGACGCCAGGTGCCTGGGTGTGCCGTGAGATAGACGCGTGGGACGAGACAGCCTCGCTGTATTCCTTTGCGCAGGCAGCCTGTGAGATCTGCGATACAAGGAAACTGGATCCTGCCTGGTACCTGCCAGGAACAATTGATCAGGAAGGTTGGGAGCCAGCGCGTCTATTGGAAGCCAGTGAAACGCCTTGGGGTGAGCTGAACCCGCGGAGCGTGCCCTTGCCTGCACTCAAAAGAACCGAGCCTGAACGTATTGTGGTCGCCGGTGCATTGCTTGATCGGGAAACGATTTTCGGTTTTCATTTTCCCGAAAAATACATGGGTCCGCAGCAGATGTTGCCACTCAAGCTCAGGCAGGTTTACCAGACACATATCCATTCGCCGCTGGAGCAAACCGTTGTGCTCGGTGTGCACTGGGGCGATAACTGGGTGAATGGAGAAGGTGTGCGCCCCAATCGGGATGGGCGGGGGCTGCGCTGGGAGGCAGCCATTGAGTTAAAGGCAGGATGGAACACGCTGGTGGGGCACGCCGAGTTCCTGATACCATCCGAGTTTTGGGATATTCTCTTCGGGCTTCCATCCGATGCCGGTCTCGTGGTGGCCGCCCGGCCAGAACGGGATTGCGAAGAGCGCTTCAGGGTATCGCCACTTATCCCGAGTGATGAGGTGACGGGTTGGATCAAAGATGGACGGCCTGTGGACAGGGACGATTGGCGCGTGGTCGGAGGCGGTGCCTTTGAGGTGACGCCCGCTCGTTTGATGGGCTGGCTTGCGCTGGATGAGGTCACGCTTGAGCGGGGGAAACCTTATGGGGAGCTCAAGGGTGAGGTGGCCGACTCCGGCCAGTTATGGACATTCGAATTCGCAGCCGAGTTCGTGGGGCATGTCTGGATTGATGTGGAAGGCGCACCCGGGCAAGTCCTCGATATCGGGTATGATGAATGGCAGCAACCGGATGGCCGGATTGATCTCTATCGCACAAATCCATTTGTGCACACGGTGGAGCGTTCCCTCTTGAAGGGAGGCAGGCAGCAGATCATCGGCTTGAATCCGAGGGGTGGGCGCTTTGTCCAGGTGGTGATTCACCCGATGGGAGGGGCGAAAGCGCGTTTACATGGAATTGCTCTTCAGGAGACGCGCATGCTGACTGTGGGCGAGGGACATTTCGCAACAAATGATCCACTCGATGCCGCTATTTGGCAGGCTTCCGTGGCCACGCTCGTGGCGAGCACAGAGGAGGCATACTCTGATTCACCTTGGCGGGAACGGGGAACCTATATCGGTGACTTCACGGTGAATCAGCAAGTGCAGCGTCTTTTGACTCCTGATGGGCGGATTCCGCGAAGGGGCTTGCGGGTGTTTGCGCAGGCGCAGTTGGAGAACGGTCAAGTCCCCGCGGTGGCCCCCGCGCATCATCGGCGGCCGCATGAGGATTTTACGCTGATCTGGTTGATCGGCATCGGAGAGTTTTGGGCGCTGACGAGTGACCTGGAGGTGGTGCGGGAGCTGTGGCCGGCGATGGAACGTGTCTGGTCCAGCTCAGCATGGCGGGCGGATACGGACGGGCTTTGGGCTGGGGAAGGGCTGAATGTCTTCATCGATTGGGGCGTTCATCCAGCCGAACGCGGCGGAAAGGCGAATGGGGTGCTTAATGCGTTTCGGATTGCTGCGCTGGAGCACTGTGCCGATCTCGCCAGGTATCTTGGCTTGAAAGCGCGGGCAGGGGAACTCAGGGAAGAGGCCACCCGGATCCGCGACGCTTTTTCGAAAGCCCTCTGGCTGCCAAAGCAAGGGCGCTACGCCGCTCACAAGGAGGCGGATGGGACGCTGGCAGAGAGCACGGCAGCGCACGCAAACCTCTTGGCCTGGGCGTTTCAGATCGGATCGACGCAGCAATTGGACGGTGTGGAATCCTATCTCTTTCGGTTGCTCGAAGGGAATTTTGCCTTGGGTAACGAAAAGGGGCAGTTTTCCGGGCAGATCGAATTGTATTTCTTTCGGTTTCTTCTCACGGCGTTGTCGGAGCGCGGACACGGGGAGCGAGCCTTAACGCTGGTGCGGCAACATTGGGGGCCGTTGCTCGCCGATGGTTTTGGAACCCTGCCCGAGTGCTTCTCCCGCGTCAGGGAAGGCACGGGAAGCCGATGTCATAGCTGGAGCGGTCACACAGCCAGTTGGTACACGCAATATGTCCTTGGTCTTCGACAGGAAGTGCCGGGGAATCCGGATCGCTGGATTTTGCAACCTTTGAGCTTAAAGGGGATCGATCGTGCAGAAGGGGTGCTACCCCATGCGCGGGGGCTGATTCGGGTCCAATGGACGCGAGGCATTGATGGAGAATTGATTGTTAAGTCTCAAGTGCCGGAAGGTGTCCTTCTCACAGTGCGACAAGAATAACGCAGCGAGTTTTTCCGAGCTGTGGTCAAGGTGATGGCGAGGATTCGTTAGGCTTCGATCGCAAGGTAAAGCCTTCCTCTATGATGGCTGGAATAACCCGTTCGTGAGGCTCATGGCGAAGGCCAAAGCGGCGCACCCGGAGCGATTCTTCGATCATGCTCACGGCTGTTCTGCCCAGGAGTTGATCATTGTGACGGCAACCGGATAGTCGCTCGCCAGTCTGCGGATCGATCGAGCTGTGCAATGCCGCAAATCCCACCTGGTCGGGAATCTTGAAGCCGAGCTCTGTCAGTTGGAAATATAATCCAGACGAGAATGAAAGAACGGCATCCGGAGAGGTCTGTCGAATGTAGTCGACGGCTCCGGGATCATTAATGGGTCCAAGCCAAGGTTTGATCTTGGGGATGGTGTCGCCATCGGCCTGCTGGCAGTAGAGAACCGCCGCGAGGCGTTCCGCATCGTCGACAAGATCGCGATCGTGGGAGCAAATTGCGGGGGCAATGCGGCGATACCCCAGGCGACGTAAGCGCTTCCAGACCTCCACCACCGCACTGAAGATATCGGGGCGCACCTTGTCGACCCGACAGTCCCCTAGATAGCGACCACAGGAGACCACGGAAAAGAAGTCCCATTCCGGAGCCTTGGCCCATTCCGGTGTGAGTCCGTCGAGATAGCCGGTTACGATTCCATCGATGCCACGTGCCCTCAGCATTCGCAGGACGGGGCGCAATTCTTTAGCCCTGTGAAGGAGGTGCTCCTCAACACTGAAGCCCAGAAATCCGGCCATTTCCATCATGCCTGCGACATGTTGTCTGACGGGATAGACATTGTTCTGGAGGTCGACCTGCAGGATGGCGAGGGCGAGCTGGGCCTGCCTCCCTTTTCGATGGCTTCCGAGAACCGATGCCGAAAGGTTGGCCCGATAACCCATGCGCCTGGCGGTTTCGGTGACGCGGACTCGCGTTGCTTCCGCTACCTCTCCAACACCGCGCAAGGCTTGAGAGGCCGTCGCCAAACTGACCCCGCAAGCGGCCGCGACATCCTTCAGACGAGGCCTCCTTAAAGGGGGCTGACCGGCGTCATCATACATGTTGGGCGATGATTCCTAAAGCGGTTTAGGAGAGCAAGTCTTTCTCCGACGGCAAAGTTCTGTTTCTTTTTGAGGGAACAGTCCCGGTTGGCTTGGGGCCTGAAAATGCCTCAATCCTTGTTATGATTATCCTACCAAAGCTGATTCCTGCTCAGATGGCGTTTCCACAGGACTCTGTGCTTTTTGCCTGGGTGCCTGTTGTCACTGTTGCTTGAAGTGGAAAGAAGATTCCCTCGAAGAAAGATTCCCCAAAACAACAACGGATGCGCCATTCAGGGTGCAATTTCATGGCGTGTTCGTAATGTGTCCAGCGCCCCTCGGTTTTTATCAGCTGAGGGGCGCTCTTTTTTGCTCTGTCTGTCACCCGGCGGGGGGCCAGGGTTCTACAGCTGCTAAAGAGCTGAGTCTGATCCAGGCTCGGGCTTCAGCCGGGGGGCGTTCAGTCGTTCGCCTCTTCGAAACCGTAGGTCTCGAGCATGGAAACGACGTTAGCGGGCAGATCCTCGGTGGCGAAGGCGGAGTCGGTGGCGGCGGTGCAGCATTCGATGTAGCCGGTGGCCCGGGTCAGGGTGGCGCGTCGCCCCCTGGAGCTGAGCCATGCCTGAAGCTCGGCGAGGGCCGCCAACCATTCGGAGAGAGAAGCGCGGGATTCATTCACGGACACAAAAAACTCCTTGAGTGTATCCGTCGGGGATTCGCCGGAGGCTTGGGTGTTGGCGAGAAGTTTGGCGAGTGCTTCGAGTTCGCGGGGGTGGCGGGCCTTGTCGAGGAAGAGGTCGATCGTATTGGCATCGGCCCCACTCGTTTGGAGACGCGAGACGGCGGCGTTCCAGAGGCCGCGGAGGGCAGGCGATCCTCCGCATTTCCTCTCGATTGTCGATGTGCGGTCCTGAGTCATTTGAACACGCAAGCGTCGCGCTCCCGTGGGGGCAAAGTTATTGTGCCCTGTCGAGGGATTCGAGTGTCGCCTGATCCTTCTCCCAGGCCTGGAGGGCGGTCTCGAGCTTTTCCTTACAGGTGTGGTGCTCGATCACGAGGGACTTCGACTTGGCGGCGTCCTTAAAGGTTTCAGGGTCGGCCAGAATTGTCTCGAGTTCGGCAATGCGGTCTTCGAGTTCGGAAATTCGCTGCTCATGCCGGGCGATCTGAGCCCGCAAGGGTGCCAGTTGACGACGGGCTTCAGCGCGGTCTTTCCGGCGGGCCCGAGCCGAGGTCCCGGCGTCGTTCTTGTCGTTCCCCTTCGTCGGCGTAGCGTTCTGCCGATCCTCATCGTCCTTTCGAGCGAGGTATTCGGACAAAGTTCCTGGGAACTCACGTACGCGCCCCTGTCCGATCTCAATGACTTTTTCGACCAAGGGATCGAGGAAAGCGCGGTCGTGGGAGACAACGAGAAGGGTTCCCTCATACCCGAGCAGTGCTTGCTGGAGGATCTCCTTGGCCCGCATGTCGAGGTGGTTGGTGGGCTCGTCGAGGATGAGGAGGTTTGCCGGTCGCACGAGCATGCGGCAGAGCGCGAGGCGGTTCTTTTCGCCACCGGAGAGAACGCCGACCTTCTTTTTCACATCGTCGCCGCGAAAGAGGAAGCCCCCGAGAAGGGATCGGAGGGGGATCGGGTAATCGGTGGGCGCCACGCTTTCCAGACTCTGGAGGACGGTGGCGGAGGGATCGAGGATCTCCGCCTGGTCCTGGGCAAAATAGCCGAGCTCGATATTGTAGCCAAGGCGGGAAGTCCCGGCGGTTTGCTGAAGATGTCCGGCCGCAATCCGGCTGAGGGTGGATTTTCCGGCACCATTCACCCCCACCAGAGCGACGCGGTCCTGGCGGCGCAAGGTGAGGTCGATCCCTTCAAGAACGGATTTCTCTCCGAAGCGGTGGTGAATACCCTCCATTCTGAGGACTTCTTCGCCCCCCCGGGAAGGCGTTGGGAAGGCAAAAGAAAAGGTATCGTCCTCCGGTTCGAGTTCAATCCGCTCGACTTTGTCCAGGGCCTTGATGCGGCTCTGGACCTGACGGGCCTTGGTGGCTTGGGCCCGAAAACGGTCAATAAAGCGTTCCGTTCGGGCGATCTCCCGTTCCTGGTTTCGGGCGGTTCTTTCAAGGATCTCCCGGCGTTGCCGGCGTTCGCGGGCAAAGTCGGTGTAGTTCCCGGTGTAGGCATCGAGGCGGCCTCCATCGACGTGAAGGATCCTGCGGCAGAGCCGGTCGAGGAGGATGCGGTCGTGGGAGACGAGCAGGAGTGCGCCGGGATAGTCTTTGAGGAAACGCTCGAGCCAGCGCAGCGAATCCATGTCGAGGTGGTTGGTGGGTTCGTCGAGGAGGAGGTAGTCCGGCTTTTCAAGGAGCAGGCGGGCGAGGGCAACCCGCATGCGCCATCCGCCGGAGAAAGCCCGCCCCGGCTTCTGGAGATCCTGAAGGGCGAAGCCCAATCCCAAGAGAATGGCTTCGGCGTCGGCGCGCAAGCGATAGCCGCCGCCAGCTTCCCAGGCGGTTTCGAGGTCGCCGACAGCATGCAGTGCCTGCTGTTGTGCGGGTGAATCCGGCGGGGCTTGATCGAGCGCCTCATGGGCGGCCTTGAGGCGTTCGCCGATCTGGCGCAGGTCGGTGGCGCCGCGCTCGACCTCTTCGACAATGGGGCGCTCAAGGTCGATGACAGCTTCCTGTGCCAGCATTCCGATACGGATGCTGCGGGCGATCTCCACCGTGCCGCCATCCAGGCCGACCGATCCGGTGATGATACGGAGGAGGGTGGATTTGCCAGCACCATTGGCACCCACCAAGCCCACCCGGTCCCCCGGATCGAACTGCGCCGAAGCGCTGTCGAAGAGGTGCCGCTCACCATAGGCAAGCGTGATCGAGTCGAGTCGGATCACGTTAACAAGCGCGCAGCCACGTTCAGGAAAGCCTTTCAGCTACCTACTTGCGCTTTCCTTTGCTCGCCTTGGCGGGTTTCGAGGATGGAGCAGGTTTATCCTCGTCGTCGCCCTCCTCCTCGCGGCTATCACCGTCCTTCGCGTCGTCGTCGCTATCGTTGTCCGCGTCGTCGTCATCCCAGCGCATGGTCTCATCCTCAACGAGCTTCTCGTTGTCCTCCTCAAAGTCGGGGATGTCCTCGATTTCCTCTTCGCCGGGAGTGGGGGCTTCATCGTCCTCGAGTTCGTAGCCTTCCGGGACGTAGTCGAGAATGGAGACAATCTCGTTGAAGGGATGCACCGCACGGCCCTCCATGAAGTCCTGGTTTTGGCGTTCGCGGATTTCGTCCTCGATTTCGTCGACGGTGAGGTTTTGGTCGAAATCAATGAGATCGTTCAGAAGCTTGACGCGAAACTTCGTGATCTGGTCGAGGAAGTCGGCGTAGGGCCCTCTTTCCTCATCGATCAGGTCAGGGAGGCCGAAGACCACACTCTCGTCTTCAAGGAGAGAGTCCTTTGAGCGGACGATGCGGACGTTGCCGTCGGCTTCTTCTTTTTGAATGCGAAACGAGAAAAAGGCCTCATCAATTAGATCGGGATCGAAGCCATATTCTCTCAGGGCATCGCATTGCTCTAGAATGTAGCTGATCTGGCGCGGGTCGACGACACCGAGGCCATCCACATCCCAGTGAATAGGATCCGAGATTTCTCGTACCCACCAGTTATGGTCGTCGCCTGTACGGACGACGCACCACTCGAGTTTTGGATTGGTTTGCGACATAAGACTTGGGTTGAATATCGAAGTTGGGAAGGCTTGTGAATGACCTGCAAGAACAAAGTCAAGGGAATCAACTTTGAAGGCAGGGAAAGGCAAGGGGGAGTTCCGTGATGGCACTTGAAAAATACCACCGCTTCCCAATCATGCCGCTTCATGGGTTTCTATTATGAGCGCCTCGTTCGTCCGATCCTGTTTCGCCTCGATGCGGAGAAGGCGCATGATCTCGGCATCACAGCATTAGACTATCTGGGTCGCATGGGTGCGTTATGCGGGCTGATGGAGCGCTGTAACCGGGCCTCGGGGACTCGGCCGATCGAGCTCTTCGGGCTTCAGTTTCCAAATGCGATCGGTCTCGCGGCCGGGATGGACAAGGATGCGCGCTGCTGGCGTGCTGCTGCCGCTCTCGGCTTCGGGCATGTCGAGGTGGGAACCGTGACGCATCAGCGCCAG
This sequence comes from uncultured Puniceicoccaceae bacterium, assembly GCA_964403935.1. Lineage (GTDB taxonomy): Bacteria > Verrucomicrobiota > Verrucomicrobiia > Opitutales > Oceanipulchritudinaceae > SLLG01. The sequence goes on from CAYOIB010000053.1 coordinate 11,411, forward strand.
CCGGGCAACGAGCGTCCACGGATTTTCCGCTACCCTGAAGCAGGCGCGATCATCAACCGGATGGGTTTTAACAACGAAGGTGCCGAGGAGGTTGCGAAGCGGCTGCGTGAGAGTCGGCGTACCCGAAAGGTTCACATCCCCGTGGGCGTGAATATCGGCAAGAGCAAGATTGTCCCGCTGGATCAGGCGGTGGAGGATTATGTTGCCACCTTCAACCTCGTGGCGGAACACGCGGATTACATCACCCTGAATGTGAGCAGCCCCAACACGCCGGGTCTGAGGGAGCTGCAGGGTCGGGAGAGCCTGAGTGCGCTTTTGGGAGCGCTCTGCGGTCTGAACCGCCATCAGGCAAAGAAGCTGGGCAATCGGCCGCTTCCCATTCTATTGAAGATCGCGCCGGACCTGACCTTCCGGCAGATTGACGAAGTCCTTGAGGTGATCGATGAACACAAGCTCGATGGGATCGTTGCCACCAATACCACCATCACACGCCCGGGCACGTTTTCGCGCGTCCACGAATCGGGCGGATTGAGCGGACAGCCGCTTTTTTGCCGTGCGGTAGAGGTGGTCAACTACATCAGCCGCGCCACTTCGGGTAAACTTCCCATCGTTGGCGTCGGTGGGGTGGATTCGCCGATGACCGCAGGAGCCATGATGGATGCCGGAGCAAGCCTGGTCCAGGTTTACACGGGCATGATCTATCGGGGGCCTTTTCTCGCCAAGTCGCTGTCCGCCGCGCTTGCGCCGCGCCAGCGCCAGTGGATCTAAAGATGGCGAGGGGGGGATGGAGGCCGGGAGAGGCTTCGCTGACCCCGTCCGATCGCTTATTCCGCGTCTTTTGTCGTCCCGTCGGGGTAGGGGCCGGGCTTTTGCGGGGTCGTTCCGAAGTTAGGCGGGCGGCTGGTTGCACTGGAGCTGTGCTTCTTATGTTGGAGTTTTTCGAGGTCGCCGGGCTCCGCATCGCCTTCTCCCTCTTCCTTTTCAGGGCGTGGCGGTCCTTCCGGATCGATGACGATCGGTTTGCCGACGGCCAGTAGCATTGGAATCGATGTTGCCAGCATCGTGGCACCAAGGGCGAGAAAGAGTCCCGCAGCACCCCACGTCCGTGGATTCAGGTAAGCGAAGGCCAGCCGATGTTCATCATCGGGAAAATAGACCACATTGATGCGGTCGTTTACGTTATAGCCATCAGCTGGACGAATGCGGCTATCGACGCTGATCCGGTGGAGAATGGGCGTTCCCTCGATCGGTATGGCGACGTAGTGCTGGAAGTTGGTATGGAAATTCCGCGCATCCCGGTAGGGACGCCGGTAGCGAAAAACCTGCTCGGGCTCGCCCGGTGTGATGACGCGGATCTCGGCGACGCGCGCCGAGACGGTCTCACCCCACAGCATTCGGCTCAGGGGCTCCCATGCATACCAGGCACCGATTCCGAAGACGATACACGAGAAGAGCAGATAGACGACCTTGGCAATGAAGTTGCCAGGGACGAAGGTGGGCGGGTGGTGAGGCGAGTGGGAATTCACGGTTATATCGATCAGCGGTTTTCGTCTTCTTCAACCCCGCGACGGTGGATCTTGCCGCGTTTTTCCAGATAGAGAATCAGGAAGACCACGCCAATACCGAAGAAGTCCGTCACAATCATGAAGATCTGGACGGAAAAGAAGTAATCATACTGCCGGTCGGCAGGCTCCGCCACGACGACGGGACGGGCGACGGTGAGAAAGACGGGTCGGGAAGATAGCGTATCTTCGATTCGGCTGTAGGTAAGTTCGAGGGAGCGGATCATCGTATCCGAGGCTGCCGGAATCAGCTCACGCAGTCGTTGGCTGGTTGCTGTTTCAACGTGCTTGAGAGGCGTCAGGCTATCGACGTCCAGCTCGATATGGAAAACAGGGAAGGCTCCGGTGACACGGGTGGCCTGGACGCTTGGGACACTTTCATACAGCCCCGTTACCTCATTGGCGTCAATCTGAGCGCCTTCTGGAAGAACTACGAGGTCGAAGGTCATACGACCCGCACCGTTTTGAATATCAACGGTGACATCTCGAAGCTCGAAGGTGTCCGCCGGAAGTCCGATCGCGCCTTGTGGAGGGAGCAGAAGCTCGGTTGTCAGGTTGAAGGCCTGTTCCAGAGGGAGGCCCGCCGCGACAAGGGATTCTTCGAGAACGACGAAGCGGCCGTCTCGGGTAATCTCCAGGCGGAGGCCATTCGCTGGTTCTGCAATGGGCTCGACCCGGAGCATGGGCTCATGCACGAGCGGGATATCGGTTCGTTTTCGTGCGATATCGGCGGTGTCGAGAATCGAGGGAAGGCGCTCCAGGATTTCCCGGGTATCTTCCGGCACTCTGTCACCGCTGACAGGTTCTACAATCTCCAGTTCAAAGACCACCCGGGTGCCATCAGAGGAGGCTTCTGCCGTCATGATTTGATGGCCTTCTGCACTCAGAGTGGCTCCATAAACGGTTCGAATGGTTTCCTCGAATTCGCGGGCGGAAGCTTCCAGGCGCGATTCGATTTCGACGAGTTGCCCCTCGAGGAGGGCAACCCGCTCTTGGGTCTCCTGCCGTTTCTCATCTGCGAGGAGCGGATTATCCAGTCTGGCTCGCAAGGAACTGAGTTCATTGGTCAGATCCTTTACCTGCTTGTGGCTGGAGGCGGCATTCTCGATGGGTCGCCGGATCAGCCATCGGCGGGAGGTTTCCTCACTGTGGCCCGGGCGGTGCAAGGGACTGAAGTAGAATGACTCAGCAGGCAGCCCTCCTTGGGCGATGGGCTCGACCACCTCGGGTCGCGCCCGGACGTCGTCAAAGACCACCTCCATCCGGTCCCCCGCCTGCGGCAGAAAGAGGATCGACCACAGGAGAATATAAAACCCGATCACCATCGCAAAGGAGTTGTTGATCAGGCGGTTGAACAGGCCCATGCCGGCTCCGGCCGTCCCCAGGCGATTGCGCTCGACGTATTCCAGGATGAGCGGAAACGAAACGACGCCGGCGAGCTGTCCAAAGAGGAACTGGGTATTTCCCGAGATGATGAGCTCCAACAAGCTGGGACGCTGATCCGGGAGATAATAGACGTAGAGCGTCCACACGATCTTGATGACAACACCGATACTGATTGCCCATAAATAGACGGTCATCTTTGAGGTGCGGTCAGCGATCCAGCCCGCGAGCAGGGCCGTGAAAATGCCGAGGACTGCGCCGATCGCGATATTCGTCCCCATCTCCTGCATGGAGTAGCCCCATTGGTCCGTGTAGAGGAGCGGTCCGAGGATCCCGAGGTTCACCCCGGTCATGGCACCCACAATAAGGAGGAGGTAAAGTGGCAGAAGGTCCTTGCCGAAAATGTCCTTGAAAAACGAGCGGAAGAACAGCTTCACCACGCTCTCACCCGGCCGACGGCTTTCATCCAGCGTCTTCCGGTCCGGCGGTTCGACTTCATGCATGCCGTAGACCGTATAGAAACAGATCGCCAACAGGAGGATGCCGCCCGAAATAAAGATGAGAGCTTCTCCCGAAATCGCCGCCAGCTTGAAAAATGGGCCGGTGAAATAGACGTCGTTGAGTCGCCCGAAAAGCAGGCCCCAAAAGACGAGGTTGACCAGGTTCATCTGGACATTGAAGAACCCCGCGCCCATCCCACGCTGCTTCGGCGGAACAACCTCCATCGTAAGCGCCTGATTTGGGGACCCGATTTCCCCAAAGATCGCATAAGCCCAGCGCAAGGCGATGAGGACGAGCAGGTTGGGCGCAAACGGCATCAAGATGATCGCGGTCGCCTGCGGGACATTGGAAATGAGGATGAAAATCTTGCGCCGTCCCCAGCGGGTCCAGACCCGGTCGCTGAGCCAACTGCAGAACGGGCCGATCACCACCGTCACAATGGCTTCGATCGAGAGGAGAAAGGTGATCGCCGCCGGATTATCGATGAACTTCCGGACGGCATAGAGAAACGGAGCCCCCATCGCAAAGTTGGCCGCGATGGCCATCACAAAGGGAACCTGAGCGTAGAACACCCAGTGGAGGGGCACCTGTTTCTTGCGGGTGATCAGCATGGCATTAAGCGGGTACGTGTGGCCATCGGGCGGAAGTGAACTGTCTGGAGTTTTGTCACAGGCGTGATTGCAAGGGAACGTCCTCTTCCAAGTTGTTCAGGGTCGCCTGGAATGGAATCGTGATGGAGGTCGTTGATCCTGCTGTAAAGGGTGAACCCGGAATCGGGACCAGATTGAACAGGAAAAGGTGCCTTGCCGGGAAGAGGAAAGAGGCCGGAAATCCGGCCTTGAACGACCCGTTTCTGAAGAACTCCCTGGAGCGTCATCGAACTCCCGTTGGAGAAGCAAGTCTATTGAGCTCGAAGATGTGAGCTTTCAACGCGCTTCCGCTGCTCGGCCATCGAGTGCTCTGCGAAGATGCTTCCAAACTGTTTCGGCAACAACTTCCTGACCCTTTGCTGTCGGATGAATCCGGTCGCGTTGGTTCAACGTCGGGTCGCCCGCGACCCCCTCAAGCAGAAATGGGATCCGATAGAGACCGGGGTTGGCGGTTTCGATTTCCTCAAAGACGCGATTAAAAGCTTCCCCGTATGCTTCTCCCAGATTCGGCGGTGCCAGCATTCCGGCCAGGACGATCAATACCTCCGGGTGTGCCTCATAAGCCTGATCGATTATCGTCTGAAGATTGGCTCGGGTCGACTCGGGATCGAGCGCGCGCAAAGCATCGTTCGCTCCCAACGCCAAAATCAGGACATCAACCTCCTGCCGCAGAACCCAGCCCAACCGCCGCACACCGCCCGCCGTCGTCTCACCACTGAGCCCCGCATTCCGGACCTCAAGGTTGTAGCCATCGCGGGCCGCCAGCACTTCCAGCCGCGCCGGGTACGAAAACTCCGGTTCGAGTCCATACCCCGCCGTCAGGCTGTCACCAAAAGCCAGCACCCGGACAGGTCCGCCATCAACCTCAGCTTCACCTGCCGCCGCGCCCACTATGGCAGCGAAGATGCCGCAACCCATCAGCCCCAAGGCCCATCCCGTAAATCTTCCAATCCGCATCTCTCCAAACTCACCCTGTCCTCAACCGGAGGCAATTGAAAGCAGCCGGAAAATCCGAATCCTTCCCGCTTCGACTTATGAAATCATATTCTCAAATGGTGCCATCCATTATCCTTTCACCAGGAGCGTACCGCTCTGTGCGGCCCCAGGCTCTTCTGGCATCCTGGCGGTATCGTTCTTTTCAGATTCAAAACCGATCACACAAGCCGATGG
>CAYOIB010000053.1:16776-17885 GCA_964403935.1 uncultured Puniceicoccaceae bacterium
CAAAGACCATCTCTCGGGATCGAGCGAATGCGGCTCCGTCGGCGGCTACTCGATCGCGATCAGGTCCAGTTCACCCAGCTCGTTACGCACCGGCAGTTTGTCCAGATCCTTGATAAATCCCATCCGGCGAGCGGTATAGGTCAGCATCGCCTCCCGAACCGACAGATTCAGCTTCCCACGCTTCATGCCATAGTCCATTTCCAGGGCTTTGCGCTTGTTAGCTGTCAATTCGGACGATGCGCGGATGACCATCGTTATGCTTCGCATCCACGCTTCATCCGGTAGGTCCGGAACTGGACAGGGGGTGGGGCGGCGCAGCCCCTTCATCCTGCCAATAACGAAATCCCGAAAGTCCTCGTTCTTGTGGCAATAGGCTCGCACATGCCAGCGCAACCCATCGTGGCCAAAGGCACGCGGGCTGATACGCCGCCAGATAGCCGTGCCTGAGTTCATCGACCAGTAGCGAATCTCCAGGGAATCTCGACGCTGTGCCGCCAGCACAAGCGCCCGCATCGTTTGCATGGAGACTTCCCGACGAGGCCGCTCCGCCCGCAAAACAAAATCCACCTCATCCGAAGGCCAACAGACTGATCCCAGCTTTCCCAGATCAATCGAAAACTCCGGCTGGATCAGGATCGGCTCAATTTCTGAAGACGCTTCATAACGTTTGGTCCGCACATTGTAGTTACAGTTCCCGGGCGCTCGAGTCGTATAATTCACCAAATCGTTCGTCGCCTGCGGAGCCGAAATGGAAAAATGCTCCATCAGGTCACGCCGGTTGATATAGCCCCGCCAATACAGCAGACGCTCGATAAACAACAGTCGTTCTCGTTCACTCCATCCCATTGGATTGGTGCTCATAGGTCACATGAAAATACAACGAAGGGTCTATTATGCAAGAATACTCCTCGAATTCAATATCATAATAAAAAATAGGACCAGTAATGAATTTTTATTGACCAATCGTTTTGGATTTACAACTTTTGTGCCCATGGCCCGACAGCACATCGCTCAGAAAGGTCCGGAAGGGGAAGTCGCTGGCGGCGGCTTTTATTCACTGGACCAAAGCCTCAATCCGGGCTGGTCGCCTCACGGCCCGATTCGGGACA
>CAYOIB010000054.1:0-17853 GCA_964403935.1 uncultured Puniceicoccaceae bacterium
GATCTTCAATCAGGAAGCCCCCGCCGCAGGGTCTGTCTCGGAGAAGTAGGAGGCGCCTCACTTTCAACTCTTTACTGCCGCACCTTCGATTGAGGGTGCGGCTTTTTTTGTGTGCGCCCGGCCGGGCGCACCTGCTTGAGAGTGATCATGAACATAGTTGAGGAAAGTCTCTTGGCCACCCGGCAAGGGGAAGGTCTGGCCGAAGGGCAACTGTGGCCGCCGCGCGGTGGCCCCTCCGGTCCAGCGCGTGGAGAAGATGAAGTCCAAGCTCAAGGACCTGTTTGGGCCGGGCCGGGGCCGCAATCTGAGACGCTTCATCCACGACATGCTCAACCCGGTGCTGCGAGGCTGGATACATTACTTCCGCCTCGCCGAAACGAAGCTCTTCGCCGAAGAGCTCGAGGCGTGGATGCGCCGCCGACTGCGGTGCATCCTCTGGCGCCAGTGGAAACGCGCCCGCTTCCGTAAACTCAAGGTCCGCGGACTCAACCCCGAACATGTCCGGATCGGCGCATGGAACGGACGAGGACTGTGGTTCAACAGCGGAGCCTCCCACATGAACCTCGCTTACCGCAGCAAGGCCTTCGAGGCGATGAACCTGCTCTGCTCAACCTGCGCGATCGACTCCGTTCCCTGCAAAGAACATCCTCCTGAGGAACCGCCGTGTTACGTGATCCGTATGCCCGGTGGTGTGAGAGCTTGGGGTGCCTCGCCAAGCTGCTCAGTACAAAGTGACCAAGGCCCATCTGAAGCCTTATGGCTTCAGATTCTTGCGGAGGGTATTGCCCTCAAGGGCCGGTGGGTATTGGATGGTGAGAATGGAAGAGGCGCATTCTGAGCAACTGTGGATCGGGTGGACCACCCTGGAGACCGAGCATGCGGCGCGGGGCTTGGCCTTAAAGGCAGTCGAAAACCGTGTGATCGTCTGTGCTCAGGTGGAGGGTCCGATACACAGCTACTATGAATGGAAGGGCAAACCATGCTCGGAAAGTGAGTGGCGGGTCGTCTTCAAATTTCTTTCGTCGCAGACGCATGCGGTCGAGTCCTGGCTCGAAACGGAACATCCCTATGAGACGCCTCAGTGGGTTTGCTGGCCGGCGGCCCGGGTTGCCGAGGCGTATTTGAAGTGGGCGCGGGAGAATTCGAGGGATTGAAATCACTTCTCCGCGGAAATCGCTTGCCTCATGTGGGGGAGGGCCCTTTTCTACTGGATTTTACTTTTCAGAAGCCATGTCACAACATCCCAGTTTTAAGGCCGGCGGCGGCAGCAATAAAAAGAAGCGCAACGTGCTGAAGCGTTTTGAGCGTATCGCTCTCCTCCAGCGGCGCGGCGATTGGAAAGAAGGCGATCGCGTTCAAGGCCTGCGCAAGACCTTGGCCGACGAGTGATCTGTTTCCAGGGACTTTAGACTTTCATCTCCCGGCGGCTTTGTCCGACCGGGAGATCTTTGTTTGCCTGGCCGTCGACGCCTGAACCGGCGCTGCGCAGCGGTCCCAAGGAAAAAGATTTTGAGTGAGGTCTTGATGGAACCCACGATATCTGCCTTAAGTGGCACGCTAATTAATTTAGCTATTACCAATTTCAAGAATTCATGAACATGACCAGGATCGTTACGACCAGCCTCGTCCTCCTCAGTTTCGCCGCTATGCCGTGGCTTGCAGCGGACATTGTGGAAATATCCGATGGGGCTCGCCTAACCGGCAAGATCAAGGGAATTGCCGATGGGGTCTTGACCTTGGAGACTGCTTATGCCGGTGAGATTGAAATCGCACTGGGTCAGGTTTCAACCTTTACGACGGATGAGGATGTCGCCGTGCGTCTTGCTTCAGGTGATGTTTTGGTTGGGCCGGTGCGGAGTGCGGATGACGGACAGCTTGAAATCAATACCGTGGGCGGCACCGTGAGCGCCGCGACTTCCAGCGTGGCGGCCGGATGGGCCACAAACGGTCGCGACCCGGCGGTGGTGGCCCGTGAAGCCGAGTTGGAGAGCCTGATACGGAAGTGGACGTATGAAGCCGGGCTGGATATTGCCGGAAGCCACGGTAACACCGAGCGGTTGACCACTTCGGCACGCTTCAAGGCGCAGTTGGAAGGTCCAACAGATCGCCTTCAGTTCAATGCCATTTATGAATATGCCGAGGAAGAGAACGAGATGACCGATCACCGCGCAGTTGGCGGGTTGGCGTTCACCAGCTTCTTTCTGGATGACCTTGGGTGGTATGTTCGACAGGAACTGGAGTACAATCAGCCTGAGGCGATCGATCTTCGCTCCACGAGTGCTGTGGGTCTGACCTATCGCTGGAAGAATGAGCCTCGCCACAAATTGGAGACGCGAGCCGGTGTTAGTTTTCGTCATGAATCCTATGCAAACGGAAGTTCCGAGAGCTTCCCGGGTCTTGAGTTCGGTCTCACCAACTACTGGCAGTTTGCCGAGTGGGGCGAGGTTACAACCGACCTGGCTTACTTGCCCAGTTTCAACGACTTCTTTGGAGAATACCTGGCGACGCATGACTCTGGGGTAAATATTCCTCTGGGTACGTCCACGGCATGGGTCCTCCGCCTTGGTCTGGAGAATCGCTATAATAGCGCCCCTCAGACGGACCGGGATAAACTGGACACCACATACTACGTGCGCCTGATTTTGAAGTGGGATTGATTCATCGGGAGGAATTCCCCCGGACCTCATTTAGATAGGACGACGTTTTCCATGATTGAGCTGGACGCGAATAAGATCTCCTTTCCACCGTTTTCTCTGCGGCGCCTCATCGAGACCTCTTTTGGTGCTGGAAGCGGCGAGCGCATTTGTATTCTCATTGACCTCCCGGATCCGTCCGAGATGAAGGACTTCGCCTTTCTCGATAATCCAGCTCTCTCGATCCAGAATTATGGGTACGAAGTCTTTTACAAAGGCTTCCGGGATGGCGGCCTTGATGAGATGAATTATACTGGGGGTGAGATCTACGCCTATCACGAGACGGGGGGGAGTAACCTCGATATGGAAGATGAATGCTACGCCCCCGACGGACGTAAGCTGAGCCTCGATACAGACATCTATCCCAATTACGATCTCATCCTCTGTGTCTCGACCTATTCTGCCACAGCACCCCTGACAGCGAAGTGCAAGGCGTTCGGCTTTCGCGGTGCAACCCTCCATGGCCTCAATCAGATCATTTTGGAGACGGGATTGAGTGTTGATTATCAGGAGGTCAGTAAAAATGCGGAAAAGCTTCGACTCGGCCTGACAAAGGCTGACTGGTTCGAGATTGATTTTGTCGTCGAAGGTGTGAAGACGACGCTGCGGTTGATGACCAACGGACAGGAGGCTCAGAAGAGTCATGGTCTTTGCCCGCCGGGGCAACCGGATGTGGCGAATCTTCCCGCAGGTGAAGTCTATTACGTGCCCGAAGGTGCGGAAGGAAAGTTCCCCTTCAAATATGATGAAGAGACTCTTGGGCTTCTTACGGTTACTGAAGGAAAGATCGTAAGCAGCCGCCTGATCTACGGTGACTACGAGAAGATTCAGGCGCACAACGAGAAGTTAAAATATGATCCGATGGTGGGGGTCCTCGGCGAATTGGGTTTTGGGACTCAGGTGCTTCCGTTTAGCGGCCGCGATATTCAGGACGAGAAGATCCTGGGAACGATTCATATCGCTACAGGACGCGATGACCACTTGGGCGGAAACTTGACGCCGGACCTGTTCAAGGAGCGGGAGCACGCCACGCATGACGATGTTTTGTATGCGCCGCACAAAACTCCGGAGGTGAAAGTACCGGAGGTGAGGATGCATCGTGATGGGGAGACGACGGTGATCATGGGCAACTATAAGCCGGGAAAGTATTTGGTGGATTTGCTCAATCGTTCCTGAGGGCCGGCAGACGCATTTCTTCCAGGGGGCAAGGTTGCTTCGGATTGTCTTTTGGCTGGCCATTCATTTGAAAAGTGAATGTTTTCCAGCCCATGTCTGGCACATCGATTATTCTCTTGGTTCTCGGGGGCATTCTGCTCCTTTTGGTTTTTTACGTCATCAGCCTTTATAATGGGCTGGTTGCCTTGCGAAACCGCTTTAAGAATGCATTCGCCCAGATCGATGTGCAGTTGAAGCGCCGCAATGATTTGATTCCGAATTTGGTCGAAACCGCCAAAGGCTACTTGAAGCACGAGCGGGAGACGCTGGAAGCCGTCATCCGGGCGCGCAACGCCGCGGCCTCGGCTGAGAGCAAGGCCGCTGCGCAACCGGGCGATCCGAGCGCTATCAAAGGCTTGATCGGAGCGGAAACGGCCCTGTCTGGAGCGATGGGCCGCTTCTTTGCCTTGGCTGAAGCTTATCCCGACCTGAAGGCGAATCAGAACATGATGCAGCTCACCGAGGAACTCGCCTCTACCGAGAACCGGGTGGCCTTTGCCCGACAGTCTTACAACGACGCTGTTATGACCTACAATACGCGCCGGGAGCAGTTTCCTGCTGTCGTTGTGGCGAACACATTTTCTTTCCAGCCTGCAACACTCTTTGAAATCGAGGAGCCGGGTGAGCGTGCGGCTCCAAAGGTGTCTTTTTCCTGATCAAAGTCTGCTTTCTGGCCTTGAGGCTTGGACGACGGCATGGACTTTTTTCAATCCCAGGAGAACGCTCGGAAGAAGACTTTCCTTCTGGTCGGGCTCTTCATCCTCGCGGTCCTCTTGATCATCGTGGGGGTCTATGCCGCTTTCACAGTGGTCACGGCGATGATGTGGACGGGTGTGGAAGGGCAACATGTCGCGGAACCGGTTTCGCTCTGGAGTGGCTCGCGAGCGGTTCTGACCACTATTGTGGTCATTGGGGTGGTGGGCTTTTCCGCCATGGGCAAGATCGTTCAGTTTTCACGAGGCGGAGGGGCGGCGGTAGCCAGTTCGGTCGGGGGGCAGCCGGTGGACCCCGCAACGACGGATCCGCTCGAACGGCGGTTGATGAACGTTGTCGAGGAGATGGCGATCGCCAGCGGATGTCCGGTGCCGAAGGTTTACGTTCTTCAGAACGAGGCGGGGATCAATGGGTTTGCCGCCGGAAATAGATTGGATGACGCTGCCATCGCCATAACGCGCGGCGGGTTGGAGCAATTGAGTCGGGAGGAGCTTCAGGGCGTCGTTGCCCACGAGTTCAGTCATATCCTGAACGGTGATATGCGGTTGAATATTCGCCTGGCAGGTGTCCTTTTCGGACTGCTGGTCCTGTCGGTTCTGGGGCAAGGGCTTTTTCGGGCAGCCTTTCACGGGAGCCTCTACCGCGGTATGTCGCGCGGGAGACGGTCAGATAATAACGGAGGTCTGATGGTTCTCGCGGCTCTTGGCGGGATGCTACTTTTACTCGGACTTGTGGGGCAGTTTTTTGGACGTTTGATTCAGGCTGCCATTTCGCGTCAGCGTGAGTTTCTGGCCGATGCGGCTGCGGTGCAATTCACACGCAGTGCGGATGGTATCAGCGGCGCTTTGCAGAAAATCGGAGCTGCGGCGGGTCGGGGTAAAGTGGCGGATGCCGGCGCGGGCACGGTGGCCCACCTATTCTTTGCCAATGCGATGCAATCCAGTCTTGGCGGAATGCTTTCGACTCACCCCCCGCTACCCAAACGAATCCGAGCTATTGATCGAAATTGGGATGGAACCTTTACCCGCGGTGAGAAGCGGTCAGCGAAGGCGGTGTCCCCGAAGGGCGCGGGAGCTTCGGGCGGAATCAAACAGCAAGGTGGCGGAAGGTCAGGAAGAGGCCTCGCCCCGGATTCAATCGCGGCAGGTGTGGGAATGATGGCGTTCATTCACGCGATTGGAACTGTTTCGGCTGAAAGTGTAGATTACGCGCGGGCGCTGCGATCTGGGCTTCCGGAGGAGCTGGTCACCTCTATCCACAGTGCGAAGGATGCTCCGGTGGTGGTCGCCTGCCTCTTGCTGGATGAAGCCGCTTCCACTCGCTCAAAGCAGCTTGGGCTTCTCAAGCAGCGTCTTTCTGCTGACTTCGAAGCACGTGCGGTGCAGTTATTTCCCCGGATCGCTCATGAGCTTGAACGCGGGAGGATGATTTTGTTGGAGCTGTGCTTGCCGGCATTGAAGCAGGCGGGTGGAACCTTCTCGAAGGAGACCTTCTTGCAGGCCATGCGGGAACTTGCGGACGCCGATGGGGAGCTCCATTTCCGTGAGTGCCTGTTGTTGGCTGTTTTGGAGGTTCGGCTCCGGCGGGGGGAGGCTGAAAAGCCGGGGCGGGTAAAGTTGCAGGATCCGGCCGCGCTTCGTGTGCTTTCGGCATTTGCTCAGCTTGAAACCTCTGACGCCAATGCTGCATCCGAAGTCTTTGGGGCCGCCACGCAAGCGGCGGGGCATCCGGAATTTAAGTTCTCAAAGGTGGACGATAATATTCAACTGGAGAAAGACCTTGTGCAGTTGACCAACCTGTCCCTCGACGACCGTCGAACCTTTATCTCACTGTCAGCGCGGATTGTTTGGCACGACGAACAGGTAAGCCCGGAAGAACGGGAGCTTCTCCGCGCCTTGGGAGCCGTACTCGAGTGCCCGATTCCTCCAGTGCATGTTGGCTGAGAACTCGGGCAAACCGGGAACGGGCTTGCGAGGGGAATTCCTTTGGAAGTGGATGACACATGGATTCGAGCAAAGCCTATACCGTAAGCCAACTGACAGCCGAGATCAAGGGGGTGCTGGAATCGAACTTTCCCGAGCTCTGGGTCACGGGCGAGGTGAGCAATTTCCGCCAACAGAGCAGTGGGCATTGGTATTTTACGTTAAAGGACGACGGCGCACAGCTCAACTGTGTGATGTTTCGGGGGGATGCCCTGCGAAGTGGCCTCGCTCTCCGAAGTGGCATGGAGGTGGTCGGTCTGGGGCGTGTGAATGTATTTGAAGTCCGCGGGAACTACCAGGTTGTCTTTCGCACGCTTCTGGAGACCGGACTCGGGCGGTTGCAGCAGGCCTTTGAAGCCTTGAAGCGAAAGCTCGCGGATGAGGGGTTATTTGCCGCTGGCCGAAAGCGACCGATCCCGAAGTTGCCGGACACGATCGGATTTGTCACGTCGCCCACCGGGGCTGCCTTGAGAGACTTTGTGAGTATCCTCCAGCGCCGGAACTGGCGGGGACGTCTGGTGATTTTACCGGTTCGAGTGCAAGGGCGGGAAGCGGCCGATGAAATTGCCCGGGCGATTGATTGGGCGGGGGAGTCAGGCGGGTTCGATTTGCTGGTGGTCGGGCGGGGTGGGGGCTCGCTTGAGGACTTGTGGCCTTTCAACGAGGAGCAGACAGTCCGGGCGGTGGCGGCATGCCCGGTCCCTGTGATTTCTGCAGTCGGACACGAGATCGATTACGCGTTGACAGATTTTGCGGCGGATATGCGGGCGGAGACGCCTTCTGCGGCGGCGGAGGTAATTTCCAGTGCCCAGGTCGCTTTGCTGGAGCGGCTCAAGGCGGCATCCAGTGACTTGGCTTACGCGGTGGAGGAGGGTCTCGCTCGGCGGCGTCAACGGCTTGAACTGGAGGTCAGCCGACTTCGGCGGCACTCGCCCGAACTGCGGATTGAGAATGCGTGGCTCCGTCTCGATGATGCCCGTACAAAGCTTGATCAGCTGGCATTCGATGGGTTGGCGCAGGTGCGGAGGCGTTTGGAGAAAGCATATCAGGGAGTTCAGAGGGTGTCTCCAGAGTTCACTGTACGGATGCACCGGGAGCGTTTGACGCAGCTCGGTCACCGCCTCGATAACCTTGGAGTGGATCGAATCTTGGCCCGCGGGTTTTCGATTCTCTGGAGCGAAGACGGGCAACCGGTTGTCTCCAAGGCCGATCTGAAGAAACTCAGGCGGGTACACGCTCAATTGGTTGATGGCCGGGTGCCGCTTGAGGTGGTGGGAAATCGGCGCCAGCGGGAGTTTGATTTCTGAGGACGGGCGCATAGAAGAATGCCGGGTTTTTTTTGTTTATAAGCGAGTGAGGGCGATTTAGGATCTGCTCTCTTTCATGGACAAATCCCTGCCGATGCCGGTTGTTCCTCCCTCATGATCGCCTTCGTTCCATTCAAACTTCTCGCATGGATTGTCTTCGCTTGGTGGTTTTCAGCTTCCTCAGTTGTGGCTCAGATCTCACCTGTTCAAGTTGATCGAGCTGCACTGGAGTCGGAGCCGGAGATGTATGCAGGCCTTGTTCAGGTAGAGTATGCGAATCGTTATAGTTTGGGCAGCGGAGTGATTGTGGGCGAGGGAACGATTGCGACCGCAGCCCATCTTGTTTTTGATAGCGATGAGCTCAGGTGGTCGACCCAGTTGCATTTTTCACCGGGCCATCACGAGCGCTATAATCATCGTAGTTTCAGGCAGAGCGCCTATCTTTTCGGAACAATTTTGAGAGAAGCTTCTTATCAATCCCGAGTTGAACGCGACCTGAAGAGACCTTTGGATGCTCATCTTTCGAGCTACGACACGTTTAATCTGGATATTGCTGCAGCTTCGACGCTCGCTTCTTCCGGTCGGATTTCAGGCGGGCGCTATCCCGAAACGAATGTAGATCCTGAGGCACCGGGAAGCCTGTTGCGAATGCCGTTCACAAAGACGATCCTTGGTTATCCTGGAGACGAAGCGATTCCGGAGATCAATAGAGGGTTCATGCATGGGATCGCTCCGGGTAACTACACGTTCGGTTGGCCTTTGCTGGATGAAGACAGCTATCGGGATAGTGGTGGCTTTTGGGCGGCACTTTATTTCACGGATGGGATTATCTCTTATGCTGGCTCTAGTGGAGGCCCCGTCTTTGTTTGGGATCCTGATTTCAAACGCTGGGTTTTTTCTGCGGTTGTTGTCGGTGGAGGCCGTCGGGGCTCTCTGGTTCGAGCGATCGACGGCTTGGCTTGGGATCTGATCGCCACGGCGGCCCGGGCCACCGGTACTCATCGGTTGGAGAGAATCGAATGGTTCTTTGCGGTCGAGCGGGAGGGTGGCCTTGGCGTTTTGCTTGAATGGACGGATACTTCACCCGCCGCTGCCGGTGTCGCAATCCTTCGCCAAGCGGGAACAGAATGGGAGGTGCTCGCACGGGTTCCTGTTGACCAGCATAAATATCTGGATACGTCGATTGAAGAAGGGATGCAGTACACTTATGCGGTGCAGCCATTTGATTTTTTGGGAAATACAGCGCCTCGAAGCCCGGTGGCGAAGGTAGCGACGCAGGGGAGCAACCCCGCGTTCGCATCCGCAGTCGGTGCCCCCTACCTTGCGTGGTCGACGGGTGGGAGCGTTGCGTTTGTTTCCGATAAGGAGGGCCTTCGATCTGGCCGTGTGCCATCACTCGGCAACAGTTACATAATGGCAACAGTCACGGGACCTGGCACGCTGACCTTTGAATGGAGCGCTTCTTCCGAAGAGAATAAGGAATTTGATAATCGAGGAAGCAACGTCCACGGGCTGATCTACGATGCATTCTATTTCTCGATTGATGGGATAGAAGACGAATGGATCAGTGGTCAGATCGGTCGACATGCCGTACAGAAGACGCTTTCGGCGGGACACCACACCTTGCGATGGGAGTATCGAAAAGATCCCTATACAGATCACCACGAAGACGCAGGCTTCCTGCATACTGTTACTTGGGAGGAAGCGTCTGGCTCAGTCATTTATGGCGGCTTTGACGTGGGGGGAGGCTATTTCTGGGCGCATTGGTGGGGCTACTATACCCCGCACATGGAAGGTTGGAGCTATCATCTGGAGCTTGGGTGGTTGTATCAGGTTTCCTCCGATGGTTTTTGGAGCTACTCTCTGATTCCTGGCGTCGAGTGGTTTTATACCGCTGCGGGCACGTACCCATTTATCTACTCGGTTAATAATGGATGGCTCTATTATTTCAGAGAGAGTGGGCTCGGTGGAGAAAATGCCTACGTCCATGATTATGGTACAGGCGTAAACCGAAAGCTGAGGGAATAGCTCGGTAACTGGGCCTAATCTCCGTTTGCGATGCGTTCTGCCTCCAGGTATTGATCCCGAAAGGCGTTGGAAAGCTCGCGGGCCAGTCGGACTTCGTCGATGGGGGAGCCCCGGATGCCATCCCGGATTGCACCGAGCGTTTGCTCATAGTCGATCCGCGATAGGTCCGAAAAGACGGCGCGGGCCCGATCAGCTTCGAGCTGGCGGCCCTCAGCTTCCGCCTGAAGAATTGCCTTCCAGGCAGCAACCAGTTCAGGTCGAACATCAATGAAGCAGACGCGGATGAGGACTCGAATTTCGTTGAACAGCCCCGCAGTCCATCCGGCCTGATAATGAAAACCTTCAGCCGCCACGTAGGGATTCACGTCCGGATCCGAACGGAACTCGGTGTGGGCGGGGGCATAGAGCGTCGGTCGGATGGGCGGCCGACGGAGGGGGTATCGTTCCGGACCCCCCGGGGTGCCCACCCGGAAGTTCCAGAGCTTTTGGCCTTCTTCAGAAAGGACATACTCAATGAAGCGATCGGCCACCTCATTGTTTCTGGCTCCTCGCAACTTGCCGATCGGATCGGCCGAGAGGGTGGTGCCGCCGCGGGGAATCCGGAATCCGAAGCGATCGTCCCCGCTGCGTTCGAGAACGTTCTCTTGTTGAAAGCGGCCATAGAAATCGATCGACATACCTGCAGCGCAGTCGCCTGTGGCCACGTCGATGTTTGGCTTCTGCGATGAGTCGGTAAAATAGCGCGCATTCGCGGAGATGATTTGGATCAGCTTCAGGCCAGCCATCCAGCCTTCACGGATGGCATGGGCCTCGAGCTGCGTGGCCTCAGCGTGGTCCGTATTTTGAGAAAGTTCGCGGTAGCGTTGTTGCATCTGCTGCTGGATGATCATCTCGAAGGCCTGTGTCATGGCCCCGCTTTTTGTGGGGTCACAAACGCCGATTTCTCCAAAGAACCGGGGGTCTGCGAGATCGGCCCATTGAGTGGGTTCGCTCTCCAGGCCCAAGCGCCGCAGACTGTCTCGGTTGTAGATGATACCATAGCTGGAGAGAACAGCCCCGAACCATCGTCCTTCGATGTCATAAAACGTTTCACCGGCGAAGGTCCGGGGAATGGCGGGAGGCACGTCACCGGGTGTCGCGGTCTCTGTGAACCAGCTGGGGTGCCTTTCGAGAAGATCCGACGCCACGAGGAAGCCTCGATTGCTGTTCTGGATGAAATCATAGCTGCCGCCGCCGAAGGACACATCGATCCCGCTGCTGACGTTACTACTCAGGAAGGCGCGGCGTGCTGCCTGCTCCAAACGATCCTCGCGCGGATCAGGTGGAAGGGAGATGCGTGGATTGCCATAGGCTTCGCGAACGGCTTGAGTCCAGGGGCGACCCAAGGTGTCGGTCCAGTAGAGGCGGAAGGCGTTGGTGTATTGAGACTCGAGAAAGCGACCAATCTCTGAGGTGCCCCCAATGACCCGGAAGTCTACGTTGACCGTCCGTCCGGTTTGTTCCTCATACCAGCGGCGAAACCCGATGGAGAATTCATGCCGGATGGATTCGGTGTGCGGTGTTATGATGACCACGTGGTCTTGTGCGCCTCCAGGTCGGATCTGTTCCGCGCGAAAGATAAAGGGAATCGCTAGAACGAGGACGAAGGCGCAGGCGATCGCAAAGGTTTGCTTCATGCAGTAAGAGTCGGTCGTCACTCCGCAAGCACGACGACATCTTCCGGGTCAATGAAGGCGTGGAGCCCCTCGCGGCGGCCCTCGGATATGAAACGGGGGTTGAGCTCGAAAACCCGTAGCGGGTGCTTTTCACTGCCCGCCCTGAAGGTGTACTGGGCGAGTTCTCCGTAGTAAACAGCCTCGCCGATCTCCCCGGGAAATGAATTCTCATCCGCAGGCATCGTCTCGATGCGGATACACTCGGGGCGTAGGGACAAGGTTACATCCTGGCCCTCCACCGGGGGATTCTCAGGATCAGCCGGGACGCCGTTCAGTTCGCCCAGGGGAGTTGTGACGAGAACCATACCGGCCTCGCTGCGAAGGGTTGTTCCACGAATGAAATTGGTGTCACCGATAAAGTCGGCCACAAACCGGGTCAGCGGTCGGCGGTAGATTTGATGCGGTGTCCCGATTTGGAGGATATTTCCGCGATCGAGCACGGCCATGCGATCGGCAATGGACAGTGCTTCCTTCTGATCATGTGTCACATAAATAGTCGTCACCCGGAACTCCTTGCATATCCGCCTGATCTCGGAGCGCATTTCGAGGCGGAGCTTCGCGTCGAGGTTTGAGAGTGGCTCATCCAGCAAAAGGCATCGGGGCCGAATCACGAGGGCCCGGGCGAGAGCCACGCGTTGCTGCTGGCCACCGGATAACTGGTTTGGCTTGCGGTGGGCGTAGGCACCCATCTGGACAGATTCAAGTGCTTCGCCTACACGGCGGCGGATTTCTGCCTTCGATACTTTTTGCTGCTCCAGGCCGAAGGCGACGTTGCCCGCCACCGTCATGTGTGGCCAGAGGGCATAACTCTGAAACACCATCCCCGTGTTGCGCTTGTGCGGGGCGAGGCGGGTCATGTCGTCGCTGCCAAAGAGGACGCGACCTTCGTCTGGAATATAGAAGCCAGCGAGGCACCTCAAAAGAGTGGTCTTCCCGCAACCGCTCGGCCCGAGGAGGAAAAACAGCTCGCCCGGCTGGATGGCGACGCTGACAGAATTGAGAGCGGCCGTCTCCCCGAATCGCTTTGTCAGGTTCTCAACCGAGACCGATATCATTGGGATGAGCAAGGGAGAGCCCGCGGACCCTGTCAAAGCGAATCAGGGCTTTGCTGATTCGAGTTCCGGTTTCGAGGCGACTTCCAAGCCTGATTCTCCAGAGGTCGATCAGCTGCCCACGACATCGGCCATGTTGAAGATCGGGAGAAACATGGCCATGACGATGCTGCCGATGACAATCCCGAGCACACAGATGAGGATGGGCTCCATGAGGGAGGTGAGTGATTCAACCGTCGTTTCGATCTCCGTGTCATAGAAATCGGCGATCTTGTTCATCATGCCGTCTACGTTCCCTGTCTGCTCTCCCGCGCGGGCCATGTGCTTTACCGCTGGTGGGAAGTAATCCAGCTCGGCCACGGTGTCCGACAACTGGCCTCCCTGGCTGACGCTCTTGTTGATCTCGTTACAGGCATTTTCAATGTAGGTATTTCCACTCGCCGAATAAACAATATCGAGCGATCGGAGAATCGGCACGCCACTGCGCAATAAGATCGCATAGGTGCGGCAAAAGCGGGAAAGCGCCACTTTCTGGAGCAGGCCGCCCAGGATGGGGAAACGCCGCAAGGTGCGGTCTTTGATCTCCCGACCCTTCGGCGTCTTCATCAGCCGCCGAAGGACCCAGCCGAATGCGAGGAGACAGGCAATCAGGATAAGAAAACGGTAGGAGCCCATGAAATCGGAGACGGCCATCAACATAAGCGTGGGCTTGGGGAGGTCTTGCCCGAAGCTTTGGAACATCTCGGAGAAGACGGGGATCACGAAGATGAGCAGCACCTGCACAAGGGCCGCTGCCATTCCCAGAACAACGATGGGGTAGGTCATAGCCCCCTTGACCTTCTTGATCAGCTTTACCGTATCTTCAAAGTAGGTTGAGACTTTCAAGAGAATGTCCGCCAGCCCGCCAGAGGCCTCACCCGCCTCCACCATGGAAACAAACAGGTTTGGGAATGCCCGTGGGTACTTGGCACAGGCTTCCGAAAACGCAGTCCCGCTGGCCACGTCCAGACGAACATTGCGGATGATGATCTGGAAAACAGGATTCTCCGTTTGCTCCTGCAAGGCCTCCAGCGCGGAAACCAGCGGAAGACCCGCTTCCAGCATGGCCGCCAGCTGTTGCGTGAAAATGGCCAGTTGCTCGAGCTTGATCTTCTTTCGCTTCGCCTGCTTTTCATAGGCCTTCTGTTTGGCCAGACGTTGGCCTTCCATAAACGAAACTTTTTTCCGCCCGGGGGCGGGGGTTCCCATTGAAGAAGACGTTGAAGTGATTAGGGCCATGGCAGATGCTAGGAAAATTAAATCGGGAGGGTATCGCTGAAGGATTGGGGTAGATCATTCAGTTTGGGATGTCCACCCTTACAAAGCCCGGAACGCCCACTTTGAAACGCTTTTACAAGCTCTTACCGATCTCGGCCTTTCATTGCCGGGTATTTGCGAATAAAGCGTTAAAGTCGTTTTTTCTTCTTCGAGGGTTCTTTGATCCGGTGGCTCCGCAATATATCGAAGGCCACATAGACTCCGAAGATTGCCGAGAGGACGTAGCCGATGACCCCGACTGCGGGGTAGCCCCAGAGTTCCGGTCCCATCCCCGTATTGACGACGATTGAGCTTCCGATGATCAGCGACCCCACGATAACCGATAGAGCAAGTCGGGAAAAGGCGTTGTGCACGGTTTCCGCCACCGGCGCAAAACCTCGGTGTTCGAGGTAGATCCCCAAGTCTTCATCCTCAAGGCGGTGGAGAACGCGTTGAAGGTCGGCCGGTAGCTCGGAGAGGGTCCCCAGACGGGCATGCAATCCGCTGAGTGTGTTTCGTGTGATCTTGACCGGATTCCAGCGTTCCCAGCTCAACTTGCGAATGTAGTGTTGGCCAACCTCCGCCAGATTGAAGTTGGGATCCAGTCGCGTGGCGGTGCTCTCAATGGAAATGATTGCTTTTGCCAACAGGGTGTAGTCGCGCGTGACGTGGATCCCGTTTGAACCGAAGACAAAGATCAGGTCGAAGATGACGCGCCCAATATTCTCCATCCGCCGCAGATCACGGTCGTATTTGAAAAGAACGGTTGTAACGTGCTTTTCCAATGTGAGGGCATCAATGCGGTGTGATGTTCTGCCCATACGCATGCCGATCTGCGTTACCCTCCCGGCGTCGCGGTCGTTGCACGCCGCAAACAGGTCGATGAGGTTGTAGCGCATCTGCTGGGTCAGTTGTCCGGCCAGACCCCAATCAATAAAGCAGATGCGTTTATCCAGCGTTACGAAGATGTTTCCGGGGTGCGGGTCTCCGTGGAAGAAGCCGGTCACCGCGATCTGCGAGAAGAAGGAATGTCCACCAATCCGCGCGAGTTCTGATGCCTCTTCAGGCGCGTGATGTCTCGCCTCGGGCGGCAGTCCGTCTATCCACTCGGTTATTAGAAGGCGAGGGGTCCCGTAGCGATTGACGACAACGGGGGCAAATACCTGCTCCGGGTGTTGGTTCAAGGTATTGAACAGGGTGGCGTTCCGCGCCTCGATGAGAAAATCGAGCTCGTTGTTGATGCCTTTCTTCAACTCCTCGACGACCGAGGGAAGATCGAAAGGACGGAGCGCTTCAAAGTTTTTGTGCAATTCCTCGGCAAACCAGCTGAGGATCTCCAGATCCGTCTGAATGCGCTTGCGGATGCCCGGACGTTGCACCTTCACCGAAACGACTTGGGCAGGCCCCGTCAGCGTGGCCCGGTAGATCTGAGCCAGGGATCCGGCCGCTACAGGCTCGGGCGTGAATTCAGCAAAGCAGGTCTCAATTGGGGCCCCGAGCTCCTCCTCGATCAGGGGTTTCATCGTCTCGAAAGAAACAGGCGTCACCTGGCTGCGAAGGTGCTCCAATTCCACAATGAGCTCCCGCGGTAGAATGTCCGGTCGCGTCGAGAGAATCTGGGCGATCTTGACGAAGGTGGGACCCAATTCCTCGACCGCAAAACGGATACGTTGCCAGAGGGTGAAGTTTCCTTTGATGGCCGGAGCAAGCTTCGCTACCCATGAAGCAGGGGTGTCGATCTGCTCCAGGATTTCGTCAAAACGATACTTGAAGAGGATCGAAATGATCTCCTTCGCGCGGACCGCGTCGCGGAAGAGATTGAAAGAGCGCACGCGCAAGAGAAGCTAGGTCTTGGGAGCTTGAGCTGGCTTTGGTCCGTCTTCCGCCGTGCTCGTCTCGGCCTTCATGGCTCGCACTGTCTTTTGCGTGATCCCTACCTTCACTTCGAGGGCATTCACTCGCTGCTTGAGCGCTTCGAGGTCGTCCCTCGTCGCCACATGCGCGCGGTTCAGCATCTCATCAAAAAGAGAGCTCAACCGTTTGTTCATATCCTTCATCTCACTCTTGCCCTCCGCCGCAAGGCGATTCGCCGCATTCTTCGCTTCCGTCGCGGAGAGCTCTCCCCGCTCCACCAGCTCGTCGAGGAGCGATTCAATTCGTTCGACCGTAACAACGGATGCCCCAACGCCGGCCAGAATAGTTTTGCGTAGAATGTCGATCATAGCGTTATCCGACATTATTGAATTTCAGCACCTTGGCAAATCTACTTTCGTCTTTGAGAGTGCTCTCGCGCAGAATGTGACCCTGCGGCTCAGGCATAAGATGCCGCCTCAATGGCGTGCCTTTGAAGGGCGCCTCCGTCGACGGAAGAAAACCCAATTGCCAAAGACCATATACCCTTGGCCCACAAGAGTCGTTCGCCAAGTGCGTAAAGGCCCGACAAGTGCTCGCATCGGGGTGGCGTCTGGTTCCACAAGCGGGCGTAGGAGAAGCAGCGATAGCATGATGGCTGTCGGTTGAAGGAAAAAGGCGATTCTAAACAACGTTTCCGTTCGGAGGTTGAAGAGACTTTCCGCGCCAAGCAGGAAGCCCCCGCAAATCGGGGCCACCGCTGCCACCAGCGAGGTAATCATAAGATTCACACTCACGCCACCCGACTTCAGATCCGGCGGAACCACTTTGAGAAGAAGGTTGAAAACACCCAGCATCACCCCGCCGGAAACACACCCACCCCAGAGCCACATCGGGAACAGGAGCCACGAAAGACCCGGAGTCAGAATGATCCAGAGATAGTTTACGCTCATCCATAGAATGGCGGAAAGAGCGATAACGGGTTTGCATCCATGACGATCCATCAGGCGTCCCCAGATGGGCATCGCCACCGCCGCAGCCAAGTTCGCCAGCATCACGAATGTCGCTTGGTGGGCCACCGGAAGCTCTAGGTAGCTTCCCATATAGAGGGGCACAAACGGACCCAGAAATCCCATCCAGAATGCCAACATTGTGTTGAACAGCACGAACCAGCCAAAAGGCCGAACCGAAAACATCGCACGGAAGGGTGGGAACATCCGGAATGGAGGGCGCGGTTGGGGAGGCTCCGAGGCCGAGATCCGAGCGCACTTCCAGACAGATAAAACCCGCAGAAGCCCGGCAAAGCCAAAGAGGAGTTGATAACCAAGAATACCTTCATCGAAGTTTTCGATCGTCCAACCGGCTATCAGTACAAACAACACCGTAAACGCACCAAGAAATCCATTGCGCCGACCAAAATAGCGGCCCCGAAGCCTGCGCGGAACCCAACCCTGCAGCCAGGACATCCATGCCACTCCATTCAACGACTGGGTAAAGCTCAGGAAAACATAGTAAATGAACAGAATCAGAAATGCCTGCCGCGGATCATCCGTGGGCAGAAAACCCAGCGTCACGGATAGCGCCAGCCAAATCCCCACATTGAGAAACCCGCCCCAGACCATGATCGCTCGCGTCGACAGAAAGCGCTCGAACAACGGAATGAACAAGAGCTGCAGCGCATTAAACCACGCCGGTAGCGAAACCAGAATCCCATAATCACCCGCCGAAATCCCCAATGCCGACGTCACCAGCGACGCAACAAAAAGGTTCCCCGGAATAGCCAGCGTCACCCAAGGCGTCGCATACACCCCCTCAAGCGTCAGCCCCCGAAGATTCCGCCGCAGCTCCGACCCCCCCCGCCGAACAGATGGCTCCACCGACTCCCTCGTCATCCCACCGAAGAACAGCCCCATTCGACAAGTTTGCAAGACCACAACTTATCTTAAATTTTTCTCAGAGATATATTATCTTGACGGCCAATGCTAATGTGTAAATTTCTT